>JBAXXP010000009.1 GCA_037127815.1 bacterium | reverse complement strand
CATAGCCGTCAAGTTAATTTTAACAAATTAATAATCAGGTATATACAATAGCAGAGTGCGGGACTCTGCCCGCGAAGATTGAAGTCAGTCTCATACCTAATTTTTTTATGTGGCAATTGCCACGTTACTAACTTAATTTCAGGTGTAAAAGTATTACAATTATCTCATATAAACAAATAATAATCAATTATATACGAATATTTTTTTATTATATTATTGGACATAAGAACCCCGCTTTGCAGTTGTAGGCCACAAAATAGCATTGGTATATCTCTGTGTCTATTGCATAAGTATTAATTCAAGAAGTGAAAGTTTCCCTTTCTTTTTTTCCAATTGGATCATTGCCTTGGGAAGTGTCAATAATTTTAATATTTCGTTTTTAAATTCTTCTGCGGACTGCGTGATCTTTTTGCTTATTTCCTTCTGACGGCTGACTAGCCTTTTATAGAATTTGATTAAACTAACCAATATACCCTTTGATTCCCAGTACCAGATTAAAGTATCCCAAAGAATCTTCCAGTTCATAAGTATCAAAAGGAACTTTGCATACAAGTTTGTATTAAACCGTTCTATCTTCATTGGTCTGGTTTCGTGGACTTTAGAAAAGGATTTCCAAGTTTTGAAGATCAATTCGACCTGCCAGCGGAGTCGGTAAAGGTCCCTCAATTTATCTTGTGCAAGCAGCTCTTTGGGTATGTTGGTGATAAAAAGGTTTAACCTGGCCCTGATTATACGGTCTTTACTTACTTTCCTCCCTTTTTTCTGTGCCTCCTGTTTGATTTTCCTTACACGTTCTTCATATTCTTTCTCTGGGAGCAATTCTATCACCAGGCGTGTTTTAAGATCTTTTTCTTTGGACAGGTAAACATCCTTTTCAATGGTGGACATTTTGCCAGCCATCATCATTTCCATTATTTTGAAATAGTCAAGTTGTTTAAATTTCCCATTTTTAACTTGTTCGTACATCCCAACGGGTGCACCTGGCCTGTTTAAATAAAAAGCAGAGGCTTTGTCTATCGCCTTTATATAGGTTTGGTTAATGTACCCTAGGTCCCTGATCAACAAATCATTTGGCCGTATATTTTCTGATACGCTTTTACTGTCGGTATGGTCCTGTTCGTTAAATGCATGAGCACTAAGGTCGTATATAGTGCCGCTTTTAAAATCGTATTCAAATTGGATGCGGATCATTGCTTTTGATCCTGACCCTCCGCTACCCGGATAAAGAGTTGCGTAAGCCGGTGGCAACTGAAAACAGGTGGAATCTTTTATCCTCACAGAATTAAAGTGTAAAAAATGTTCAAGTTTTGATTCATCAGGCAACATCTCTTTAAGGAATTTTTCCAACAATGTCTTTAAAAACAAAACCGACCGAGATGTAAACCGTAGGTCAAGTGCCTGTTTCGTAATAGTTTGGCTGTGTCCCAGATAAAGACAGGAAACAATGTCTGTCAAACTTCTGGCGTGGTTGTCAAAATCCGGGAACATCAAAACATTAACAAAGCTGTCTGCTGTTAAAGTACCGCGCCGCTGAATAAACCCGCTCTCACGCCCTAACCTTTCAATTTCTTCTGATTTGAAAAAATCTGTTAACCTCAACGATAATTTGGAAGCTACATCTTCCACTTTTAATGACCTCTTACCTAAGTTAACCTACAGGTCAAGCAAATTTGTAGGAGAAAACAATCCTTAGCTTGACGGCTATG
>JBAXXP010000008.1 GCA_037127815.1 bacterium | reverse complement strand
AAAAAGAGGCTGTCTCAAAAGGGCAGCCTCTTTAATTTACTGGTTATCAACAATATGCTGTTGATAAAATTTCATAATACTTTGATATTTAGCGTATTAAATTATTATCTTTGTATTATGAAAAGTTCAAGGATAAAATTCAAACCATATCAGCAAAATCAGCTGATGGCAATCCCTCCAACCTTTGATGAGTTGATTCCTCAGAATCATCCGGTAAGGGTTGTCAACCAAATTATCGAGGATATTAATCTGGATCCTCTATTGAAAAATTATAAATCATGTGGCTGTTCAAGCTATCACCCGCGGATGCTTCTGAAGGTTCTTGTTTATGGGTATCTCTGTAACATTTACTCATCACGTAAGATTGAAGCTGCAGTAAAAGAGAACATTCATTTCATGTGGTTGGCCGGGATGGAGCAACCAGATCATAATACCATTAATCGTTTTCGTACAGACCGGTTGAAAGGAGCTATTAAAAAAATATTCAGTCAGGTTGTATTATTTATGGCAGAAGGCGGGCACGTTGATTTGCAGAACGTTTATACAGACGGGACAAAGATAGAATCCAATGCTAATCGTTACACCTTTGTTTGGGGTAAACGAATAAAGACCTCTAAAGAACGCATGGCACAACAACTAGAAGGTTTATGGAAATACACACAAGAATTAGCAAAAGAAGAGCTAAAGGATACCACTCCCACAAGCTTTGAGCAAATAGATCCTGAAAAAGTACGTCAGACCATTAATCAAATTGATCAAGCATTGAAAGATAAAGATATTGACAAAGATATTAAGCAGAAAATCAATTACGCAAAAAAGAACTGGCCTGATAAACTTGAACAATATGAACAACAGGAGAAAATTCTCAAAGGTCGTAACAGCTATTCTAAAACAGATCCGGATGCGACATTTATGCGCATGAAGGAAGATCATATGAGGAATGGTCAGTTAAAACCTGGCTACAATGCACAAATCAGCACAAATGACCAAATCATAGCCAATTATACTATTCACCAGAACCCCACAGACACAAAGACACTCAAACCACATCTGGAATCATTTAAGAATGAATATGGTTTTCTGCCCAAAGAACTCACTGCAGATGCTGGTTATGGCTCAGAAGAAAATTATGAATACCTGGAAGAAAATGAAGTTGAGGCCTTTGTCAAGTATAATTATTTTGATAAGGAACAGAGGGGAAAGGATAAAGCTAAACCCATCTTCCATGTGGACAATCTTTACTACAACAAACAACAGAACTGCTACTACTGTCCAATGGGACAATGTATGAATTTTATTGGTAATAAAATTGAAGCCACTGAGGCAGGCTACGAAAAGACAATCTCTCGTTATCAGGCACAAAACTGTAATGGCTGTCCAGTCCGTGGTCAGTGTCATAAAAGTAAAGGCAATCGGATTATAGAAGTCAGTCACCGCTTAAATGAGCTAAAAGCCAAAGCTAGAGAACGATTACTAAGTGAAGAAGGGAAAATACATCGAAGTAAGAGACCAGTTGACGTTGAACCTGTTTTTGGAATACTCAAACAAAACAAGGGGTTCCGAAGATTCTTACTTAAAGGTTTGGATAAAGTAAATATTGAATTTGGATTGCTTGCAATGGCACATAACCTTAAAAAACTAGCTAAAATGCTCGATTCTAGGCCTTCTTTTGGACTTTTTCTACCTATTCCACAAATCATCAGGGTAGATAATGATGTCAATAAAGTCCATCCAAATCATTTTTTATTAAAACTTTAATGACACAACTGTTACA
>JBAXXP010000007.1 GCA_037127815.1 bacterium | reverse complement strand
TGCAGCAACTGATTTGATGTTGATGCTTGCGGATGGGACAGTGAAGTAGGGAGTAATGTCAAACAGAGGGTGGATGGGGTAGAGGAGAAATATGGCGGAAAATGAAAAGAAACACAAAACACCCCATCTTACGGGGTGTTTTGTGTTTGGTGGTAAGATAATAATTTTAAAGCCGGGATCTTTTATGCTTCATATATAAATTGGGGTTAATATTCCGGAGGTACTTACCACTAAACACTCTCTTGTATCTCAAAGGATAAAGTCTTGCTATCCAAGTCCGCAGCCAACAATTTAACCTTAACCTTGTCTCCAATGCTAAAGGTTGTTTTTGTATTTTCACCAACAATTCTATAGGACTTTGGGTCAGTGTTGTAGAAGTCTGATGGTTTCAAATCCTTTAATCTAATTAATCCTTCGGCTTTACTTGATGGCTCTTCAATAAACATTCCAAAATCTGCAATTCCGGAAATTGTACATTCAAATTCTTCTCCAATTTTGCTAATCATGTATTCCACCTGTTTGTATTTAACTGATGAACGTTCAGCATCTGCTGCTTCAACCTCTTTCTTTGATGAATCAATACAAATTTTATCTAGACTATGAATTATGCTTTCTGGAACTGGCTTTCCATGTAGAACAATCTCCAAAATTCTGTGAATCATTAAGTCAGGATATCTTCTGATGGGGGAGGTGAAGTGTGTGTAATAATCAAAGGCCAATCCAAAGTGTCCAATATTCTTTGTGGAATATGTTGCCTTAGCCATGGAACGCAGTGTAGCAACCTTTATAACAGCTTCAGAGGGTGATCCTGCAACATCGTTCAATAGTTTTTGAATTTCTGTTGATTTAATTTTTGTACTAACATTTGGCGTATGAAAATCAAAGCCAAGAGCTCTAACAAAGAGACTTAAATCTCCAAGTCTATCTGCATCTGGTAAATCATGGATTCTGTACATTCCAGCCAGGTCTTGCTTTGCAACTTTATTTTTTGCAAATATAAATTCTGCAACTTCTCTGTTTGCAAGAAGCATAAATTCCTCAACTAGCTTGTGAGTATCAAGTCTTTCCTTTTTAATAATTGCGATAGGTCTTCCGCTTTCATCTAATTTAAATTTAATCTCTGTTGTCTCAAAGTCTATAGCCCCTTTTTCTTTTCTGTGACCTTGCATTATTTTAGCAAGTCTATTTAGTTCCAATAACTCAGTCTCATACGGTTCCTTAGACCATGAATCTTTATTATTAATTGAAGTTGCTGAGCTATCAATTTTTTCTTGTGTTGCAGCACTTAGTACCTCTTGTGCATTTTCATAAGAAAATCTTTTGTCCGAGTGAATTATCGTTTTACCAAACCATCTGTCTTTAACTTCACCTTTAGTATTTATTTTAAAGACAGCTGAAAATGCATATCTATCTTCATTTGGGTTAAGACTACACATTCCATTTGAAAGTGCATGGGGAAGCATGGGGATTGTTCTATCAACCAAGTATACTGAAAAAGCACGCTTCTTAGCTTCATTATCAAGCGCTGTACCTGTACGAACGTAATGTGATACATCAGCAATGTGTATTCCAATTTCATAAAGACCCGCATCTTCACCATCAAGTGGTCTAATTGAAAGTGCGTCATCAAAGTCTTTTGCGTCAACGGGGTCAATCGTACATGTAAATACTCCTCTAAAATCCTTTCTTTTTGAAATTTCCTCCTCTGTAATAGCTCCATGTATTTTTACACTTTCTTCCGCTTGATCAATAACCTCTTGTGTAAACTCAATATCAAAACCACGATCAATAACAATGGCCTGCATTTCAACATTATTGTCACCCTTGTGTCCAAGAACCTGAATTACTTCTCCATCAGGAAATCTTTTGAAATCTGCTGTCCATGTATCTATGTTTATTTTGGCGAGTACCTTATCATCAACATTATAAGCTTCTGATTTATGTATAACAATTTCAATGTTTGCCCTTAGATTGTCCGGCTTTACCAATAAGTGTCCTGACTCTTCATCAAATACAACAGTTCCAACAAATTGAATTTTTTTTCTTTCTACAATGCTTGTAACCTTACCGTACAGTGTACCTCTGTAGTCCGAGTATGTTTCAGCCTCTACAGTGTCTCCTGGAAGGGCAGTACTTACATCTTGAACCTCAACTGGGATAGATTCTTCTCTATCCTCTACATCTATAAACCCCTTTCCTTTATTATTTAGTGAAATTTTACCGATTATTTTTGTTTGTGTACTCATTGTCATTGTTTTATTCCTATATAGTACTATGGTGAAGGCGATGCGTACTCTTGACATTATCCTTCATTTGTTGCTAATATCTAGATGAGTTAGTTCTCTGAAGACGAGTTGATTTAGGTATGGTGCCTAACTCTCGTTTTCTTGTGTTGTCGTGAGGGCAAACGCAGGAAGTTTCAAAAATAAAAAGTAGAAAGCATTACAATGAAAAACGTTGAAATAACGATGCCTAAAAAGGTTAGCCCAAAAAATTGGAGGTTATCCTTTAGGGACCTTCTGAAGAATCCATCTTCTGATAACGCACTGGCTGGATATTCCTTACCCAAGGCCAGCAGATTGTTGTCTAGGGAGCGGTTATTCTACCTGAAAAAGCCTACACAGTTGGAATTCTCTGTAGAAGAGGCTTCGAACGAAATGAGGAGATTTGAAATTATTCCTATCGATATTTGTCCCTTCAACTATATAGGGGAAAACATTGGGGGAACTGACGATGTTGTTAAGAAAGGCTCTTTTCTCTCTTTCAAGGAAGTTGTGTCGGTTATAAGGACTGGAACTTTTTACCAACCTACATATTTTCCGATGATGTCCCATCAGCGCTTTGAGAATTTCAAGCTTGTCATTGTGCAGGTTTGGGATAAGGAGCGAGAGAAGAAGAGGGTTGTACGTTCTGTTTTTGAGGATGAAGATAAGGACAGAAATCTTTTTTCCGACGAAATTGATGGTCACATTGTGTTGAGACCACAGCATGTCCCTGAAAAGGATACTTGCTGGTGGGAGGGAGAAGAGGGATTCCCTTGGTTGAACACTGTGTTGTGAGATAACAACACTAGTAGAGCCCGGCCGAATGGCCGGGCTCATTTTTTGTACTTTGGGGTCAGGCACTATGGTGCCTGACCCCAAAAGATATGGTATAAATTACCTCACTTTCTGGGTCTAAATAGCTGATTGTGGCTATATTTGACTATCGCCCTTAATTTTGATACTATTTTGCTACTTATGTTAAAGATTAGATTACAAAGAGTTGGTAAAAGAAACGACCCATCATTTCGTCTTATTCTTGTTGAGTCCAAAAGAGCTGCAAAAGGCGGTCACGCCCATGAAATTCTTGGATCTCACAGTTTTAGAAAGGACGGTACAATAATAAAAGCTGATAGAGTAAAATATTGGATGTCACAAGGTGTACAAGTTTCTGATACTGCTCACAACTTATTGGTTGCAAACAAGATTATTGAAGGAAAGAAGAAGAACGTTCTTCCTAAGAAAACTCCACCAAAGAAAGAGAAGACAGCATAGTCAGTTCCTCAAAACAAAATCATTAGAATACTAGTGATATTTTGTTGTAAATAATTATCAACAGTTTATTGTTGTATATTATTACATCATATATCTATTTGATGTATAATTTGTTTATTAACAGTTCAATTAATTCCAGTATAAAAGTTATGCCAGCAGAAAATGATACAGCGTTCCTAGAGTTCATTATAAAGTCCCTTGTTGAAAATCCTGATGCCGTTAAGGTAAGCAGAAGAGTAGATGATATGGGTGTGTTTATTGAATTGATTGTAGATCCAATCGATATGGGAAAAATTATTGGTAGGAACGGACATACAGCTCAAGCTATAAGAACCGTAATGAAGGCTTTCGGAAAGAAGCATCAAGCTAATATTAGTATTCAAATCAAGGAGCCTGAGGCTGCTGCAAAGAAGGTTGAAAAGACCTTAGATGAAGCGATCGCAGATTTAGGAATTTAATAAATACAAACTAGGTTTACACGCTTACAAGTGGAAGAAAAGAGATAAACTATCAATTTATCTCTTTTTGTTATTTTCCTTTTCCATAATTCATAATACTTAAAAAAGTGAGTTTCCCATTGTCTATTCTACGTATAACAACCTTTATTTTTATATTACCGATATCTTTTGTTATTCCCCAGTAATGCTTTTTATAAATTGTATCTTCTATAGACCTGTATTCAACTTTTGCGGTATAATCTTGCAATATCTCAGTCGTATATTTCAATAAACCAAGCCTCCTTATTTTTTCAGGAATACTTCTTCGTCCGAGCCCTTTTCTTATGAGGTGTTCAAAGCCACTTTTTGTAAAAAAGACTTCTTGATTCAGAAATACAATAGATCTCACGCTCTTCAATCTATAGTATTCTATCCTTTGTTTTTCTATAAACTCGTTTATATTTGTCATTAATCAATACTTTAATATTTGACGGGCAAAGAAAAACCAAAGATTTCATATTTTTATTGCTAAAATATAAAAGATAAACAGTGTCAATATTGTCATTTGTTTTTTAATAAACTATTATATTGACAATGTTCGTAAAGCATTGGATGTAAATCCAACATGTTCAACCGCGGCATTGTAGCTGCAAACGAGCATCGATAAAAAACACTCCTAACGGGGTGTTTTTTACTTCACACTATTCAGTACTAGTATTTTGTAGTCGCTAAATAAGCGTATTCTAGTCAATAGCTTGGACGGATTGGGTTGTTAATTGACTTGGCGTTTTT
>JBAXXP010000006.1 GCA_037127815.1 bacterium | reverse complement strand
GGTTGCTGATTGCAGTTGAGGTTGATTGAATGTATGTGGTGTTTGCTATACAGCCTGATGTTTTGAAAGAGTAGTTGGGGGAGGAGGAAGTGTTCCAGAATTTATCGGTTGCGCTGTACATATAATTATATGTTGTACAAGGAAGAAGATTGGTTACGTTAAATGAATGAGTTGTTGTTCCAAAATTATCATACATAACTGGGTCATAATGTAGAATTCCAGTATATACATTTGCAGCAAGTCCGTATGAGATTGTAGAGGTTGATGTTTCGTCAGTGGTCCAGCTAATTGAGGTGGAGGACGTAGAGATTAATGTACCTGGAGAGGACAAAACTGGTAAAGCTAAAGACATACTACCCACAGACAGACCTGAATACACCTTAGAACCGTCATCTGAAGTTACAACAGAAACCCTGGTTGATCCCATATTTTGAGATTGGTTAAACCAGGAATCCAGTATCCAATTAACCCCTCCATCATGTGAAGAATACAAACCATTGATACCAGCTGCATATAGATGAATTCCATCCAACGAACCAGATAGAGTATTGTAGTCGGTAACAGAACTAATTGTTGAGGTTGACCACGTTAATCCGTTGTTAGCAGAACCATACAACACAGAGCCTTTTGTTATATATATTTTACCTCCAATACCAGTCAAATCAGTTGACCAAGTTCCACCCGTAAGTACATTATTTGAATAACTTATATTTGCAAATGTAGAGTATGACAACAAAGTATTAGAAAAATCAGTATTCATTAATGTTACAAAAAAACCCAGGCCGTCTGATGAAACAGCACACGAGTAATGATTGACACCAGTCAAGGAAGAGCTTGCCCATCTATTACCCGTTGTCGTTGAAACATAAGCAACATTATTGAATGCTCCAGCATTATTTATCGCAATTATATTCGAGCCGCTTTTAGACATGCCGACACAATTCCAGTCTTTTGCCCCAATTGCTGAAGTGCTCGTTGCCCAAGTTACCCCACTTGATGTTGAAGTGTAAATATAGCTTGATGTATTTCCAGCAGCAACAACTTTTGTACCATCTGAAGACATAGCTATACCTATCCATTTATTCATACCAAGAGAAGTCACAGGTGACCAAGTCATACCACTTGATGTTGAAGTATAAATATATTCATTACTTCCAGAACCAAGATACGCATACAATTTTGTTCCATCAGCGGATGTAACAATCTTGGTCCAATTTTGACCACCACCTTGGGTCCACCAAATCCTCGCTTCCGCCACCTTCCCAACCCCACCAAGTACAAATACCAACAATAGAATAGTAAGTATTGTGTACTTCAAGTTTATTTTCTTCATCATATGCTAATATTATATCACAAAAGTATTAATGAGAAAGCAAAAACTCTCAGATTTATGTCTGAGAGTTTTTTAAATTTACACTTTCAATTATACAAAGCTATCTACTCACCACCCCCCCTCGTCATCTTCCCAAAGAACCCTGTAGCAGGAACCTTGTTTGCCTTCTGGAACTTGATAAGAGCAGCCTTGGTAGCAGGGCCAGAGTACGTAGTTTCTCTTCCTCTATTATCCAACGGAGAAACCTACAAAAAATAAACCCTTCGCGATGCGAAGGGTTTATTTTTTATTTAACGGTTTCCCCGTGATTCAGATTCTAACGAATCAGAATCACCTATGCCTTAACAGTAGTTCCACTCGCTGTAGGAATAGTCTCTACTTCACATCCACCTCCTGCACATGCTGCCTCCGCCTTAAGGTCTGTCTCGTCCATTTTCTCGTAAATAACAATCTTTGAGAAATCAAGATCCTTAAACTTGCCAAGTAAATCTTTGTAAACCTCCTCAGTACATGTCTCATAAGGTGCTAATTGATATACGTGATTTGACTTTGGTAGGAATGAAAGACCTCCAACAATTTCCCAGTTCTTGTATACCCATTCAGCAACAGGAATCCATTCATCATCGCCAACAGAAATAGTTACTGAAGGATTGTGATGTGTGTAATTTAACTTAACCATTTTCCAAAATTCCAATTGATCAATTGCATTAAGATCATCCTTAAACTTAGAATCAGCAGGAGCCTTTACAGGAAAATCAATAACATAAGTTGTTGCATTCTCTGCGGTCTGTCCAACTTCTGGATGATACGGGATACCTTGATCCTTCATCATTTTAAATAGTGAATCTGTTGCAGAAATTCTAACGCGTCTAATGTAATACTCTGAATGTCTTGCATGCATTCCTGATGAACAATCTACAGTTTGTGACAAGTTACCTGACGGCTTTACACAAGTGATTGCAGCTGAAGAATTTATACCAAATCTTTTTGCATAAATCTTATTTACTCTTACAGTCTCCTCTCTTAGATTTCTTAGAACTTGTGGATTTCTAACAACTGGACAATCCCACATACCTGTAATTGAAACTCCCAAAAGTCTTTCTTCATCACAGTTCTTCTTCCACTCTGGAGAAAGATAAATAAAATCTGAGAATGTTGATTGATATGTTCCAATAATTGTAGCGATTCTAATTTTTCTCATCAAATCTTTTTCTGTATCTTCATGACGCGCCACAACCTCTGACAAGTTACAGAATTGTTTTGGTCTTAGAATGATTTCTCCACATGGATTTGTTCCAAATTTATCCCACCATCCTTCTGAAAGTTTTGCACGAGATTCTGGCATTGTCTTTCTAAGTGAGCCTCTGTTGAATATTCCAGGCTCTCCTGATCCACTCTTAACAAGGTCTAGCCATCCTTCTAGGAACTCTTGATTAGTTGGCTTTTGATTGTAAGCCGCTGAGTTATTAGCCAATGATCTTTGAGGTTCTGTATTCCAGAATTGTCCTGACTTACATGTTCTTATAGAATCATCATTTTGATCGAACACAGAAATAAGAGCTGTTCTTCTAACCCCTCCTGAAACAACACCCATTCCGATCATACAAATAACATCGTGGACATCTAGGTTTGTTAAGTGCTGGCCTTGTCTTGATAGTATTTTATTTCTTGTGAATTTATGAATTTGAACAAGTGGATCAGCACCTGAACTCTTTCCTCCAGTTGTCTTAAGACGAGCACCGGCTGGACGTAACTTTGAATAATCAAAATTAACATCTTGTCCTTGGAACCACTTTTCCATTCCAAACGATAATGAATCTGACCATCCCTCACGAGTATCCTCAACTACATAATCAACTGGCTTTGCTTTCTTTTGATATTGAATTTGTGGAAGTGATTGCGCAGCATAACTCTCAACTGAAACTCCAACTCCAGCTCCTGACATAGACAAGAACATAATTTCTGCAAAGTCTTGATATGTTTGAGGTGCAGTAAATGAACAGTTATAAACTGATGCGTGATTTCTTCTGGCTGCAGGACCTGAAAATTGCAAGAGTCTCATTGAAGGCATAGCCTCTTGATTGAAGATTGCATGATGAACTTCTTCATATTCTTTTTCTGTAACTTTCTCTCCCATATTCTCTTTCATAAAAGACATGAATCTTTCTACAGTTTCAGTCCAAGTCTCACGACGTGACTCCTCCTCTACCCATCTTGAGTAAGTTCTATAGTAAACGAATTCACCTAGTGGATTTCTAAAAGCCTTTTTACTTTCTTCAGCAAGCGCTCTTACATGAGCTGGTACGTCTATATTTTTTTCTCTTTGCTTTGATCTTTCTGCGCGATATAAAATGTATGACTTTGCAGCCTTTGGATAATCACTTGAAATTAATTCATTCTCAACAGTATCTTGTATTCCCTCAACATCTGGAATGAAATTCTTATATTTTTTAGAAACACGAACGAGATCGGCATAAACTTTATTAGCAACCAAAGAAGCTTCTTCTTCAGAACCCTCACCAACAGCAAGCATTGATTTATGAATAGCGCTAACAATTCTATCAAAGTCAAAAGCAACAACTTCCCCACTTCTCTTGATAATACGTTTTACTAAATAGACCTTCTTTTCAACCTTCTCGGTCTTATCTATTTTTTGTGTATTTTCAATTGGAACGATGTTAACGATTTTATTTTCAGGAACCGCCTTTGCTACTACTTTTTTTGACACGTTTTTAGTGCTAGTTACTTTCTTAACTACTTTTGACGATGTCTTTGCTGAAACCTTTTTCAATACTTTCTTCTTTGATGCTGCCATAAATTACAATAATTATCTTCTAATAACTAACTCTCTTCATACCTTTCTCATTCGTTTTGGTGAACGAGTAGTATACATTTTATAACTTTTTTTCTAAAAAAACAGTGTATAACTCTAAAAAATACGAGCCGAAAACAAGTTTTTCTTAATGTAAAGAAAAACCAAAGTCAAGGTCAGTATCAGCCCATTTTTAGGGACTATTTCAGTCGAGCAGAATCAAAGGTGCAGACATCGCCAATATTTATTTTCGATTTATCGGCAAGTCCTGCATTTATTTCCAAAACATAGAGAGAATCTTCACTTGGTGTAATCATGTTTGGATATGAGTTGACCTGTACAGATTTTGCGATGTCAACAATCTTTCCATTTTCATCAAGCCATATAATGTCTATTGGGAATTTCATACCTTTCATCCAGAAGGAATATTTTTTTGGAGTATCAAAAGTAAAGATCATAGCCTCCTCATCTTTTATTTTAGAAAAGACACTTAAGCCCTTTTCTCTATCGGAGTCACTGTGTGTAATGTAGGTTGTAAACTGGCTCTTGCCACATTTAACCTTTACAGTCTTAAAGAATACAGAATCATCAACGTAGGCAATGTTATTATCTCCCAGATTCAGCTTGCTCATTCCATATAATGCACCGTAGTAAGTGACATAGGAAATTATAGAGACAAAGACTATGAAACCACCAATGATAAGTCGGTTTTTTCTTGTGTCTTGTGGTTGTTCCAGTAGTATAAATGATCTCATTGTTTTGTTTTAAAAAAATACCCGCATGAAGCTATTTGGAATAAGCTTCATGCGGGTATTTTAAATTTACTTCCCTGCCGCCAAACTAGCCCCGTCCCTCTTAACCCCCTCCAGAAACTTAACAAGCTGATCTTCCGTCTTCTTAAACTTCTTATCAAGTAACTTTATCTTTCTAACCTTTAGGCCACAAACAAACAAAGTAATCACAGACCATGTAGTTCTAAATGGCATTCCCAAAAATCTGTAAAGCCATTTTGAACCATCGCAGGTGATATAAACATTTGCAGTTTTACCCTTAAGCAATCCAACAGGTCTTCCTTTAATATATCTGAAGGCAAAACCGGCTGATATGTTAATATCGATAAAATTTTTAAGAATAGCAGGCATTGCTCCCCACCAAAGCGGGTGAATAAAAACAATATTATCTGATTCTGTTATCTTAGCCTGATAAGAATCTCTGATAAGATCAACTCGCACATCTCTTATGTTTTCAAAACTAAAGAAATCTTGTCTTGGAGATTCCTTGTACAAATCCAATATTTCAACAGTAACACCCACGCTTTCTGCACCAGCTTTATATGCCTCAGCGATTCTATGTGTGAAACCCTTTGAGCTTGGGTGAGCGGTGATTATTAAGGTTTTCATATCGATTATATTTGCACGATTACCCGAATTTATAATTTATCCAATATTCATTTATTACCTGAATATAGATAAGTGTAGCTATACCTAGTTTGAAGATCTGTCTAGATTCTCTAGATCTGCTGAATCAACAAATACTACAGACTCGATAACTACAGGCTCTTCAACATTGTTCTTTGAACCTCTGTGACAGAATCCACAGAAACATGAACTATCGCAAGTTGAATTACATCCACATAGGTTTCCAAGAACAGTAAATCTGTACAACCAAGCTCCAATCAAAGCTCCAGCAATAGGACCAAGAATTGTTGCCCAATTTAATACACTTACACCAATTGCAATAGCTGGGTTAAGAATACCAACTCCTTGTGTAATAATGTTTGCAAATAATAGACCAAAGAATAGACCAAATCCTAGGATAAGTCCGTTATTACTCTTTGTAGTCTTACCATGAAGTGATGCAGCAAAAGCCATTGCAAAGACAGCTGATCCAATTACTTCTGCGAAAAACAATTTGCTAAGTGTAAGACTTTCTATTGACTTAATGTCCATGAAAGTAAAACCAATATTTTTAAGTATTATAAGACCAAGACCAGCACCGATTAATTGTGCACAAATGTAAAGAATAGCATCTTGCCACTTGATTTTCTTCATTGTTAAAGCAGCAATTGTAAATGCTGGGTTAGCATGAGCTCCACTGATATCTCCAAAAAGATACACAACAAAAGCATACGCAAGACCTACGAATATTATTGCTGATAATCCCGCACCTGATAAAGCCACAACCATTACCAATATTAAAGCGCCGATAATTTCGGCTACATATTTATTATATGAAATTTTATTTGTATTCATGCCAGGAATTATATCATATTGCAAAGATGACACAAATGCTTAAAAAGACTATAATATGCAAACATGAGTAAGAAACTGATTACATCAAGCCTGTTATTTTTATTATCGATAATTATTGCTATTCTATCTATTTCTCTAGATAGAATAGATAAGTCTAAGGTTGGAGGGGGGTATGAAAATGGTTTTCAAATTGATAAGGTAATAAATAAATAAAATGACAGACCATAAAACAAACCCATTTAAAATTGCAATACTAGGAATTGGAACTATTTCAGTACTTAGTCATAAAGTAGCACTGGCCGTATGTCCACTTTGTACAATTGCCGTTGCATCAGGCGTTGGTTTCTCTAGATGGCTTGGAATAGATGATACGGTAACTGGATTATGGATTGGAGCCTTAACTCTATCTATGTCATTCTGGAACATCAATTGGTTTGATAAAAAGAAAATTCATTTTAAATTCAGAAATGAAATTACAATTCTTGCCTATTATCTTCTAATCATATTTCCACTTTGGGGCATGGGAATAATTGGAAATAAGCTTGGCGCCCTTAAAACATTTGGCGTAGATTCCGCATTTTCAGTAGATAAATTAACGCTTGGAATACTAGTTGGAACATTTGCGTTCTGGACAAGTGTAGAATGGTATGCGCATATTAAGGCTAAGAATAAAGGGCGCGCGCATTTCCCTTTTGAAAAAGTAGTTATGCCAAACGCCTTACTAGTAATTCTAAGTCTTGTCTTCTTTTTCTTAACAAAATAATCGATTTAGCAAAATCGCCCACTGGGTGGTAATATATACATATATGAATGAAACAACACACACAAGCAACGACACAACAACAGCTGTAAAAACTGGGGGCTTTGATGTAAAGAAATTAGAAGAGTTTATCGATAAAGTAGATTCAATGAAGAAGCAAGATAAAATGGATCTTTCATCGGACCAAGATTTATCTATCGCTATCATGAACCTTGTTAGTATTGAGGAGCACTTCTTCTTCACTGGTGCAAAAACTGGCAAGAATGAATATTATGATTTAATTGATACCGTAAGAGAAATGCGCAAGGAGCTTCTTAAAAGAATTATCAAAGATTACGAGGGTGAAGTATGGTGTATTTCAAAACACTTAATGGCAGCAAGTTACAGACTTATGGAAGTTGGAACAAAACAATTGAGCCAAGGACATAAAGAAGATGCATATAATATGTTCAATAAATCATATGAGCTTTATTCCCTATTCTGGGGTTTGAATATGAAAATGATTTCAACAGCTGACATAAAGAAAATCGATGAGGGTCAAATCACCAAAGATGATAAGAACGAAAAGAAAGAAGGCCTAACTGCGAAGCTTGGCGATTTGGTTAGAAGAGCGATTAATTGTTGTATCGAGTAGGTCTAGTGAGATACCGGAATTAGGAATCAGGAGAATTAGAAAAGGCAAAACAAAAAACGTCATGAAAAATGACGTTTTTGTTTTATATTAAGCGATTATAATATCGGCCGATACTGAAATACTAGAAAACTTCTTCTGCTTCTTTCTTTGTATTTTCTTTATTCTCTGGAGATGCTTCTTCTTCCATTATATCCATGTCTTCTGAATCTTTATCTCTAAGAGCACAGATTACTTTTCCTTCAGATTTGCATGTATCACATTCTCCGCAATGGCAATGTCTACCGCAACATTGATGTCCTCCAAATCTTTTACAAAGTGGAATCTTTACTACAAATATTAAATAAATAAGTTCAAGAATTCCCATTGTGTTTACAACAAGAAGTGCGATAAACCACCACTTCTCATTTCTCTTAGCTGCATTCCACAGTGCGTAGCCTTTAAGAACGAGTGAAATTAAAAACCAAACTGCGACAATAAGACCTAAAATTGATAATCCCCAGAACACAGCTGGACTATATGGAAATGCACCATATCCATAGTTACCCATGTGACGTCCTGTTTCGTATATATTGTTGTACATCATAACGGGTTAATTATAGCACGATTTGAATGAAGTCAACGGCGGAGGGACAGATTTTCGAGTATTATCTATACTTATTTGGGTGACTAATAATATTACTTTACGATACGTTTATTCAGATTACTTAGTACAATACAATTGCTATTTTATGAGAATATGATAGTATTATGACTGGAATATGCGTTTAAAGTGCATTCCAGTCACAATATGGACAAAAAACCTACAAAAGGTGGATATTTAGAGACTTTATTGAGGTCAGATAAGACGATCTTTTCTATAAAGGACGCGGCTTTGATGTGGGGCGAAGAAAATGAATCAATAATCAGCAACAGATTAAATAAATACACAAAGATTGGAAAGTTAGTTAAAGTACGTCGAGGTTTATATGCTAAAGATAAAAACTATGATTCTTTTGAATTAGCAACCAGAATCAATACCCCATCCTACATCAGCTTTGAAACTGTTTTAACAAGAGAGGGTGTCAATTTTCAATACTACGGAAATATTTTTGTTGCTACATATATAAATCGTGAAATTAGTATTGGAGAGCAAAAAATCACTTTTATAAGAATGAAAGACTATGTCTTGAGTAATACAACAGGAATTGAGCATAAAGGAGGATATGCAATGGCAACACGGGAGCGAGCATTTTTGGATCGTATATATATTAGTAAGGATTATCACTTTGATAATTTATCAAACTTAAATTGGGATAAGGTTTTTGAAATTTTACCAATTTATCATAATAAAAGGTTAGAAAAGAAAGTTGCGGAATACTTCAAGAATTATCAAAATAGTCGATTGAATAAATAGAATAATCAGATTAACAAATAGTATATAGTATAATTTACACTAAACGTATGACATTAGACTACCTAAAACATAAAAATATATTACTACAGATTCTGAAGGATATTTATTCTGATACTTCTATAGCCCCCTATTTAGGGTTCAAGGGTGGTACTGCTGCTATGATGTTTTATGATCTTCCTAGAGACTCTGTTGATTTAGATCTTGATCTATTAGATAAATCAAAAGAAAATGAGGTTTTTGAAAAAATAAATAAAATTGCAAGCAATTATGGGGTTATTACGGATTCTTACATACAAAAGGCAAATTTAAAAAATGTTATCTCCTATGACAAAAAATCTCAAAATATTAAGATCGAGGTAAACAGGAGACAATTCGGATCTAAATATGAAATGAAAACCTTACTTGGTATTTCCATGCTTGTAATGGTACAAGAAGACATGTTTGCACATAAATTAATGGCGATGATTGAGAGAATTGGGAAAACAAGTAGAGATATTTTTGATGTTCGATACTTTGCTAAAAATAATTGGCCTATAAATAAAAAAATTGTAGTTGAGAGGTCTGGTTTAACCTATAAGCAAGCATTAGAAAAGTGTATTGGTATGCTGGAATCAATGGATAATAAGCATATATTGGATGGTCTAGGTGAACTACTGTCCGACCCACAGAAAAATTCAGTACGCGCTAAATTAAAGAGCGATACAATCTTTTTATTGAAAATAATGCACAATAATGAGAAATAAAATATTAACATATGAAAATAAATATATCCAAAAAACAATACGAGATAATCATAAAAGCTTTAGAAACAAGCTCATTTATATTTGGCCCCATGTCTGATTTTGTCGATGAAAAATACAAGAAAGACGTTGATGATATTGATAAAATGGAGGAATACCTTTTGCAATTTGCAAAAGAATTTGATTTTGAAAAGAATCTGTGTGAATCAGATCCAGGATCTTTACATTTAAATGAAGATTATTATGATAAAATCCTTGATGATCTAAACTTATACGATGACCAACAGCTGTTTGAAGGCCTTACGCATGAGTTAGGTAAACGAGATTTCTATAATAACTATTCGAAGGAGGAAGTGTTAGAACTTCTGGAAAAGAACGGTGATTATCTTGGTGCTCCAATTTATGAATTTGAAAAGAAATATGTAGATGAGATCAATGAAAATGGCTATAGTAGATTTTTTATAGATAAATCGTTCCCATCGTCAAAAGAGAATGACGAAAAGATACTGAATGCAAAGTAATCATATTAGGTCTTATTTTATATAAAACTACATTTTTTCTTTCGTTTTTCTTTAGGAAATCTTTATAGAAAACTCATGTCTATTGATTATGATGATTAACGGGATACTGTCGAGTATCCCCAATGTTTCGTATTCTTTGTATTCTAGTTCATAGGTTCAAATATTGGGTTGTACAACCTACTTGTCATGAGGTAATTGTACAATCTAAGAATTTGGATCCATAAGTAAATACATTCACAGATAATATCTGACGCATTGATTATAATCGATAATAAAGTAATATATGAATACTGCCAAAGTCAGACAAGAAGATATATTGTATCCTTGGAATTAAGTTTATAGACCATGTTAAATCTGAATAATATATCTCAAAAAATTAGAAGTTTTTATAATTCTATAAAAAATACATTATTCCTTGATAGCACAATCTGTGAAGATTTAAAAAGAAAAAAGTTTATACTAAATATTTTATGTTTAGTAATGATAACTTTTTTCTTTTTATTATTATTCTTATCCTTATACTCTCAATATAGAAAATCTTCATTATATACAGGTGTATCTATAATTACACTGGCACTCTTCATAATAATCACGTCTGTCGCTTTTTGGTTATCTAAGAAGAATTTTATTTTAGTTAGTAGCTCCATAATATTAGCACTTATATACTCCTGTATATTTTATGGATCCTCACAATGGGGTGCTGATTTACCAACTGTGTTAATAGCGTTATTTATCACAGTTTTGATATCAGGAATATTAATAAATTCCAAGGCGGGATTAATATCAGCAATACTACTATCGGCGCACTTATGGGTATTCAACTACATAGAGTCAAATCAACTACTAGAAATAGACTACAGCTGGAAAGATAGTTTTTTTAATGAAATTGATGTTATTGAATATTCCCTATTGTTGATATTTGCAGCATTTTTTTCATGGTTGAGCAATAGCCAGCTTGAAAAAGCTTTAAACAGATCAAGAAAAGCGGAAGCAAAATTACAATTTGAAAAAGATAATTTAGAATTAAAAGTAAAAGAGAGGACAGAAGAAATTAAGGCTCTTCAAATAGATAAGATAAATTCTATGTATAGAATGGTAGAATTTGGAAGAATATCTTCTGGGTTATTTCATGACATCATGAGCCCACTAACTGGAATAGCTCTAAATCTACAAATGCACAATATGGAGGAGGCAAAGGAAACGGTGAACTTTTTAATACCATCGATTAAAAAGATGGAGACACTAATGGAGCAGTCCAGAAAACATATTAAACTCGATAGTGTTTATACAACGTTCAGTATTACCGAAGAAATGCGCTCTGTGGTGGCAATATTGAAATCGAAGGGAATGAAAAATAACGTAAAAATTATATTATCAAAAGGAAATTTTGATTTAAAAATATATGGATCACAGACTCTCTTCTCCCACATAATAATGAATCTGGTTTCAAATGGAATAGACTCTCATGTTTTATATAATAATGAAACAACCCCTATTCGGGTAAATGAAAACAAAAAAGTAGTGATTCTAATTAAACTGCAGTCTGATAATATTTATATTAGAGTAATTGATAATGGTCAAGGTATTAAAAAAGACATATTGGATAAAATATTTGAACCATTTTATACTACAAAACAAGAACATGGTTGTGGAATAGGACTGTCTGCAACAAAACACATTCTAGAAAAATATTTCAAAGGTAAAATTAGTGTTAAAAGTAAATTACAAAAAGGCTCAATATTTACGGTCGTCATACCAGTGTAATAGTAAAAATACAAAACAAAGAGAACTTCTACAGATAAAGGCAACTACCGCCTGCCACGTCCCCGACCTAAACCTCTGGCTTGCTAAAGATCTAGATATATTTAAACAATATCTGGCGTCTCTTGAAATTCCAAAAGGACAGAACAAGAAGCTTGTTAAATTATATACCCTTGGTCTAATCTCCTACAATGCAATAGACTCCATTGCAGATGAAGAAAGTGATGCAAAAGATTTAAATATTTTTCTTTCAATGTTACTTGAGTATAAAATTATTTTTGATGAACTGAGTAAGCAATCCAAGGAATCTGTATTCTTAGAAAAACTTAATAATTCCGTAAACAGGCAGTATTTACAATGTGCAAATGACCCGCAATCAATTTCATATAATAAGATACAAGGCATTAGATCTATTCCCTACATTATACCTTTTGTTCTAGCCCGCGCTCTATCTTCGGCTGTATCTAATCAGAAAAGTCATACCAGAGACATTATAAAATGTTGTTTCTGTTTTTGTTCAATAAGACAAACTTCAGATGATCTTAAGGACCTATCGGAGGACATAAAAAATAATAGAACAACCCTCCCTACCATTCTATATTCTTGGCAAGGCAAACCCTTGGAGCTCAGTGATATTGTGAAATTAAAAATTGCAGAAAAGTCTCTTTTGTATTGCAAAGAAAAGTTAATCGAAATTGACGCGGTGCTAAGTAAGTATAAAAATACTCAAACAGATAATGAAGCTATAAAAATAGAAACTCTAGATGGTGATAGTTCTATAATTTTAATTGTAAAACATTGGCACAACATTTCCTACAAAATTATTCTTGGTATGGAAAAATATTGTGAGATTCTTTCAGAATAGTTTCAGCCATTCCTCGAACTATCATATTTTAAATAGTAAAAAAACCGCAGGCGAACCGCGCTCCTTAAAGTGACAACTAATGTCTACTTATTAGGAGCTCGATTCAACCATACGGTCTGCTGGAAATAAACCAGCGAGTATCAGTCTGATTTGATTCCAAATTTCTTCTTAACCTCCATCTTCTGCTTCTCCTGATTAAAAAAGATTTTTTCAGAAGGCAGTCCTACAAATACCCCAATGAAAGATAGAATTACCAACTCACACACAATCTTCATTGTACCTAGTCCCACAAAATGTCCCGTGTAGTAGACAGCTATCGCTGAAATAAGAAACACCGTGTAAATCATAGCAAGAGCAAGGCGATTGGGTTCAATTTTGTGTTTGTAGTACCCAAAGGCGGCAAGGCAAGAAAATGCCAATACAAATGCCGATGAACAAAACAACACAATCCATCTACACACCAAAGCAAACATATCCATGATATTCATTTGTTTTATTTCTAGAGTTAAATTTAGTCAGATTCACAATTGCGTACGCATGCGCTTACCTACAGTGTAATCATAGAATCACTTTTTGGACTTATCATCATACTCTTTAGCAGAAGAATTGCTCCAACTACTTGCGCCACATGCAACAAGTACCCCAAGGATACAGACGATTCCAAAAATGACCGAAGTTAATGTTGAATCAATGAGCATTGCATGAGCGCTGGTATGAAACGAAAACCCCACTCCGGTAACAAAACCGAGGGACAAAAGACCAACCGCATATCCAACTTTTTTTGAATTACTTCGATCGAGAATGGACATACCGACCATGGCGCTGCAAAAAAATGCCACTACAAGATAGCACCCCATCAATACATACAGACCTACCTTACACAATGCTTGAATTTCCATTTTGTTTGTTCTATTTTTGAATTCAGTTAGATTCACAATCACACACGCTAGCGTTTGTGCTAGCAGGATGATTCTGAGATCACTTCTGAATTCAATTTATAGACGACCTATGGCTTTACCATGTGATTTTACAAAACAAAGTCTGAGTGACAAAGAGCTTTATATTTACGAGTAAAATACCACAAAAAAATGTGGTTGTAAAGCAAGCGATAAACGGCCCGGTGACTGGTCAGCTAATATATACCTAGATCAAATATATCTCCTGCCCCCATTCCCCATTTCCAAGAAACTCGGCCTCGCCTTTCAATATCTTCTCAAATGGTATACAACCAAAGCACCCCGCTTCTCCTCTTGGGCAAACAAAAGCTTTGTCTGGTCCTTCCCTTTGAGCAAGCGCACGAGCATCAGCAACTGCCTTTGCAACTTTATAAACTCTATCGTATGACTCCGTTAGATTAGGTAAAGCAATTTCCTTTGGCTCATTATCAGAATCCAAATACCAATAAGATGCACCTGTTACTTTACGCTTTTGTAATTTATTCAATAGTAATTGATAAATTGGAAGTTGAAGAGAATCACTATTTTCTTCATGCTTACCTGTTTTAAAATCGAGAATATGAATACTATCATCTTCTGGTTTATAGCCCAGCCAGTCAATCTTTCCACATAAAATTATATTATCAGCCTCAGATAGGAAAAAGTTTGGAAGCATTCCACCAGCTGAATCTTTTAGCTTAACAATCTTTTCTTTCAGTGGACCCGGGTTCTCCATTACCCTTCTAATCATCGCTTCTCCTCGAGCTTTGGCCACTACTTCTTCCTCCTCTGTTTTGAATCCTCCTTTTTTTCCTTTGAATTTTTCCCAAACTTTATCAAATCTTACAAGTAACTCTTCTGGATTTTCAAATCTTTTTTCCGATGGATATTCAGCCAACCCCTCAACTACCTCATGAACCGCAGAGCCAAGTGATAACGCAGGATTAACAAGATTTATCTTCTTCCCCGTTTTTGGATTCTTATAAACATTGTGCAAATAATAAAGACGAGGACATTTTATAAAGTCCCCCATAGACGAGTGCGAAACCCAAACTGCAGAATATTTGTCGGCCATATTATTTTCTTTTTATTACTTTAGATTATTTCTTTTCAGTCATGTCCCCAGGTGACGTTGCTGTACCTGCTAATATTCCTCCATCAATTACAACTTCTTCTCCTGTCATAAACGATGATTCATCTGATGCCAAAAACAATGCAACATTTGCTACATCCTCAGGTGTTCCCATTCTACCAAGTGGAATATCGTGACAAAGTTTCTTCATGTTTGCATCTTTTTCAGGCCCAGCTCCTAACATTATATCCCACATATGAGTTAGAATTGCTGCAGGGTGAATTGAATTACATCTAATGTTATAACATTCTCCAGCACAATATAATGCAACGGACTTTGTATGATTTCTAACTGACGCCTTGCTTGATGCATATGCAGCTGTTGTTGGTACTCCAACAATTCCTGAACGTGAAGACATGTTTACTATATTTCCTCCTAATGGTTTTCCAACGGCATTTACGCCATTTTGCTTCATGTATTTTATTGCATATTTGCAACCCAGGAATACTGAATCACTATTTATTTGATGAACCATTCTCCAACTTTCAAGTGATGCGTTCTCAGGATCCTGTGGTCCCCAAGCTGGATTTTCTAATCCTAAAATTCCAGCATTGTTTATTAAAATATTTAGACTTTTAAATTTATCAAAAACTGCCTGCAGTGACTTCTGCCATTCAACTTCATTTGTAACATCCAAATGCATGTATGAGCATTTCTCTCCCAATTCTTTGGCTGTTGCCTCACCTCGCTCATCGTTAACATCAGAGATAACAACGGTTGCCCCTTCTGAAATAAACTTCTCTGCAATTGCCTTTCCAATTCCACCTGCTGCACCAGTTATGAATGCAACTTTATTTTGTAATCTTGTCATATGACTTACATTCTATCATAAAAGGTGCAGGTTTTTAAATTAGTTATTACCACAGCCTCTCTCAGCTTTATTCACCCAAAATTTTATCGATACTTTCAACCAACTTCTTCCTAACCTCATCCTTTGATGGATTTGCATCTATAACCATACTTGGTACTTTCTTAATAAAACTCATATAAGCTTCACGCACCTTATTATGAAAATCTGTTTTTCTATTATCAAAATGATTATTCTCGTCTATTCCTTGGAAGCTTTTTCTTCTTAATCCTTCTTCTGCGGTTACATCCAAATACATATAAATATCTGGCTTTATATCTCCTAAATAGAAATCTCTTATTTTCCAAAATAGATCTTCCAATTCTTCTCCATCTTGTCCATAGATTTGATATGCATAAGTTGACGAATCGAATCTATCAGAAATTACATTTATTCCACTTTCAAGGGCTGGAATAATTTTATTTTTTAAGTGATCTGCTCTTGCTGCCCATATTAATGCAAATTGTGTTTTTGCATCGGCCTGTCCTGCATGTTCGGACTTCAACATCAAATGTCTTATCTCTTCAGCAAAAGGAGTTCCCCCAGGTTCTCTTGTTACAATTACCTTATCTCCATAAATTTCTTTTATGCTTTTTAATTGCGAGCTTTTTCCAGCTCCTTCCCCACCTTCAATGACAATGAATTTTCCTCTTTTTTTAATCGATGTGTTTTCTCCCGATGTCATCATGTCATTTGGTATTGTCATATTATTTATTGTAGCATTTTTGGGGTCAGGCACCATGGTGCCTGACCCCAAAACTTATTTTCCTGTGGATCCAAGTCCTCCTTCCCTTCTTTCACTTTTTTCATTATTATCTAAATCGCTAACCTCTACGATTTCTGCCGTTACCTTCTGTTGAATAATCATCTGAGCTATTTTATGACCCTTTCCTACTGTATAACTCTCCTTACCTAGATTAATTATTCCAATCTTTATTTCTCCTCTATAACTTGAATCTAGGACTCCTCCTAGGGTTTTCAAACCATGATTATGCGATAATCCACTCTTGTCCCAAATCAATCCTACATAACCCTCTGGAACTTCCATTGCGATTCCAGTTGAAAACTGAACTATCTGGCCTACTTCAATTAACATTTCTTCAATAGCGAATAAATCCAAGCCGGCATCATCGTGATGGGCATAATTTGGTGTGATAGCATCTGGTGTAAGTTTTTTTATTTTTATTTGCATATTATTCTATGATTAGACATCAATTATTTTATATAATTTAACTATTCAAACTAGCGCCAATATTAGCTACGCAAAACCTTATCAATCTTCTTTGCGATGTTTACAAAATCTTTCTCAACCTTTCCCCTTGTTGTCTCAGCAGCAGACCCCAGCCTTATTCCCGATGGATCAAAAGCACTTCTTCCTTCCTTTGGAATGGTATTTTTATTTACGATAATTCCAGCCTTCTCCAGCTTATCACTTGTATCGGCCCCAGTAATTGCACCGGCACCAAGTTCATTTTTAATTCCCTGCATCCAAACATCGATCAAAACTAAATGACTATCAGTTCCACCAGAGATTACATGCCAGCCAAGTTTTTGTAGTTCATCCGCAAGCACTTTTGCATTCTTCTTAACTTGTAATGCATACTTTTTAAACTCTGGAGTCCCAGCTTCTTTCAATGCTACTGCAACAGCGGCAATTTGATTCATATGAGGACCACCCTGAAGACCTGGAAAAACGGCTTTGTCTATTAATTCTCCAAAAGTTTGATCTTTTCCTTTTACGATTTTTCCTCCTACCCCATTTTTATTTCCTCCAACGATAGTATCTTTTCCTTTCACGATTTTATCATTTCTTGAAAAGATCATTGCGCTTCTTGGACCGCGTAATGTTTTATGAACTGTAGTTGTAACAACGTCTGCATATTCAAAAGGCGATGGATATTGCTTGCCTGCAACAAGCCCTGCAAAGTGAGACATATCGCACATTAAAATTGTTTCAGATAGGCCTAGTTTTTTTCTAAGCTTCGATGATGCGTCAGTTATTTCTCTAAACTTTTTGAAATCTACAGTTCTTGGATACGCTGTAAATCCACAAACAATAATCTCCGGCATTTCTTGTGTTGCGATATTTTTTATTGCCTCATAATTTATTACTTCTGTTTCTTCATCAACTCCGTATGGAACTTGTTTCCAAAACTTTCCGGTTGCTGAAACTTTATGTCCATGAGTTAAGTGTCCGCCATGTGAAAGTGACATACCCATAATTTTTGCACCAGCAGGAACTAGCGCGAGATACACCGCCAAGTTTGCAGGAGAGCCTGACAATGGTTGAACATTAACACTCCATTCTTCTTTATTTAATCCAAAAAGTTTTAAAGCTCTCTCTTGCGCCAAAAGCTCAATTTTATCTACCACTTCATTTCCTCCGTAATATCTTTTTCCAGGATATCCCTCTGCATACTTATTTGTTAACTCTGATCCAAGTGCTTCCAGTACATCTTTGGAAACGATATTTTCTGAGGCAATTAAATTTATAACTTTTTTCTGTCTTATTTTTTCAGCCTGAATAAGCTTCTCGATTTGGATGTCTTTCATATTTCTAATTGTATCAAAATGTGGGGTCAGGCACCATGGTGCCTGACCCCACAAAAAGTAGTAAAGAAAACGGCCCCGCACGCTTCGCGTGCGGGGCCTATTATATTGTCACTTAGTTTTTAATCAACTGTGCAGTCTGTACCGCTCATCAGAACGTTGCAAAAGCAAGAGCTGGTGAGTCTGTTCCCCTCTTGCAATCAAGCGGGCAGATTCCCCAAGTCCACGATCCATCGCCTTCACGGAAAAGGCTGAATGCACATCTACGGCCATCATCAATGATAATTCTCCGAAGAAAATCCATCCAATTTAAACCGTATTTATCATGGAGATACCTGAGGGTTTTTTGACCCTCTTCAAGGAACAAACTCCATCCGAGATTTGGATCTGCAAACGCACGTCTCTCGGCTGTCAAAAGTGCCAATCGTTCTTCGCCAGTGATTTGAATTCTCGGGTTCGAACTCACCTGCTCTTCAGTCAAACCTGTTGCAAAAAGAAGATTGTGCTTCCTCTTAACCTTGATGGATGCGGCACGAATCATCATATCCGCAAAAGGAGTGACTCCATCGTCATCGGTCAATAAGTGCTTGGTCTCACAACAAGCAAAGAAGCATCCTTCGCAAGACTTGTGAGATAGATCAAACTCAACAAGTGGTATAAAGAAGTTTTCAGTGCTGATTGTCGCGATGTTGAAATGTAAATTTCCCAGTCTTTTCATTGTCGTTAGGGGTTGAGGGTTGTATCAAAAGAACTTCACTAAAAACATACCACACACTATAGTGCTGTCAATACCAATGCAGTCGCAAGAATAAATTCAATTATAAAAATAAGAAAGACCTTCGCGAGAAGGACTGTTGAAGGTCAATCTCACGGAGGTCTTTTGAAGAGCTTTAAAGCTCGGCCATCCTGCGCAACGTTAGCCTCTCAGCTTCGCTATCAAGAACTGCAACCTTGTACGATTCAGCAACTTGCTCTTTTGTGGTGCAAAAAGCTAGCCATCTCTCCATCACAAGTCGCTCCGTTACACTACCTGTACTGGTCCTCATGAATATCATCTCAAAATGATTGGATATTGTACAAAAGCGAATTATACTATCCACGTTAAGACATCTGATATCTGTAGGACAAGAAAGAATATAATCATACACTTCAAAGGCTTGCTCGAAAGTTGTACAGAGACTGATCCATTTTTCAACAACTAGTCGTTCAGCTTCACTACCATTCGCAGAACTATTGAATGCCTCCTTGGCCTGTTTAATTGTACGTGGTTCGACCAGTACCTTATCCATTAAAGCTTGTTCAACTCGGTTATCTGAAATACCAAGAAACTTTGCAATATCATTCGCTGTCATTTGATTTAGGAGTAATTGGTTTGTGTTCTGTTTTAGGGCTTATCTTAGTCCGAGAAAACTATATCCCTACATACCACCACTGTCAAGATTACCCCACCCTCAAAAAAACATATAATTTGAGTATGAAACAATACCATGAACTGCTATCGAGAATTATGGAAACTGGTGAGGACACAACAGACAGAACGGGTACGGGTACTCGCGCAATATTTGGACATCAAATGAGATTCAATTTGGAAGATGGTTTTCCATTACTAACAACAAAAAAAGTTCCATTCAAATTAATCCTAAGTGAATTACTTTGGTTTATAAAAGGTGATACAAAATTAAAAACATTACTTGAAAACAATAATCACATCTGGGATGAATGGCCATTCAAATGGTATTTAAAAGCAGAAGGTCTACCAGTTCCACCAACAGGAAGTGAAGAATGGAAATCAGGTCTAAAAGAATTCACAGAGAAAATAATGACGGATGAGGAATTCAATAAAAAGTATGGAGACCTTGGACCGGTTTATGGATATCAATGGAGATCATGGCCTGATCACAAAAGAGATGAAAATGGAAACATGGTTCACATAGATCAACTCGCAAAATTAATTGAGCAAATAAAATCAGCACCAGACTCAAGAAGACTTATTGTTTCTGCCTGGAACCCAGCTGACATTGATGAAATGGCAAAAGCTGGTCTTCCGCCTTGTCACTGTCTATTTCAATTTAAAGTATTAAATGGAAAGATGTCACTTCAACTATATCAAAGAAGTTGCGATACTTTTCTCGGAGTACCATTCAACATCGCAAGCTATTCCCTATTACTTATGATGGTTGCACAAGCAACAGGATATAAGGCTCATGAATTTATTTGGACAGGTGGAGATACGCATATTTATTCAAATCACTTTGATCAAGTTAAGGAGCAATTATCAAGAGATTTCAAAACACTACCAACAGTGAAAATAAACCCAGAGGTTAAAGATTTATTTTCTTTTACGATGGAAGACTTTGAGTTAGTTGGATATGAACCTCACGATGCTATCAAAGCACCGATTGCTGTATAGTAAAGCCTGTGTCATCAGACAAAAAAATAACCTCCATTCTTAAATATTGGAGGTTATTTTTTTCCCTATCATTTTTATCTACTCAATAGTTATATGTTGCGCAGCACTTTCAGCTTTTATCTCCTCAAAGACTTTTTCTATCTTAGCGTACAGAACTGGAAAAGTATCTTCCGTGTTATCTATTTTAAATTTTGCTTCAGACATAACTTCTGGAATTTGTGTTTCAGTTTCCAACTTATGATCAGCCATAAAATGCTCAAATGTTTTTTCAGCATCGCCCTTGTTTTCATTTCTTAGAACCATTCTTTTAAATCTAACTTCTGGATCCGCGTCAATTGAAATCAAAAAGAAATTAGGAAGTCCCATCAAATTAACAATGTCAGAATTTCTTCTAACGCCATCAATAACAACAATAGGAGCATCGTGCTCAAGTGAGTCTTTTGCAATTACTCTGGCAAGCAAATCTTCTCCAAATAGAATTCTGAGCGATGTAGACATGTTAACCATATTTTCCCTACTCTTTTCTACACCCAATCTATCTAGAACATCTCTAATAATCGTAGAGAATTTACAGCTCTTTGCATTATGCTTTTCCTCTAGGTATTTTTTTACCACATCCTTTCCACTAGCCATTGGACCAACAAGTCCTATTATAATTTTTGACATTTTTTTATTTTGTATCAGCGTACGCCTCAACTACATCATTTAATAAATCGTACTTAACTCCCGCCTCTTCAAATATTTCTCTACTTCTTCCTCCTGCGTGATAATCATTCAACGCTACCACTCTTTTTATTCCCGCATTTATAATCATCTTGGCACATGTATAGCATGGAGACATTTTACAATACAAAGTAGCACCCTCTGTTGCAGCACCAACTCTGGCTGCCTGAACAATAGCATTTTCTTCAGCATGTGAGGTTCTAATGCAATGACGAGATTCCGTGCCATCTTCCTTTTTAACCGTATGCATTTCATGACCTACTTCATCACAATGCTTACATCCAGCGGGTGATCCAACATAACCGCTAGAAATAAGTCTTTTATCTTTGACGATTACGCAACCAGAACGCCCTCTATCACAAGTTCCTCTGTTACCAACAGCTTTCATTATTTCTACAAAGTAATCATCCCAAGAAGGGCGCCCTACTGGAGCCACTGTATCTTCCACATCAGAGATTGTTGATTTTGTCATGGTTCAATTATACTTAAATATGATATCATTTCAACATGATTAAAACCTTTATTATAGTAGCAGAAACACTTGATGGCTTCATTGCCAAAAATAGTACTCATGCCGCTGATTGGACAAGTAAGGAAGACAAAAGAAGATTTGTTGAAATAACCAAGCGAGCAAAGGTTATGGTTATGGGCCTAAACACATATCAAACATTTCCATCCCCGCTTAAGGACCGACTACACATTGTTTACTCTCCTGATGACAATGCTTCAAAAAATAACATAGAGGGTGTTGTTGAATATACAAAAGAATCTCCAGCTGATTTGATAAAAAGTCTTGAAACACGAGGTTTTACTGAAGTTGCAATTTGTGGAGGAAGCACAATCTATACAATGTTTATTAAATCCGGATTAGTTGATACAATATATTTAACAATTGAACCAGTTTTATTTGGAACAGGAATGAATATATTTAAAGAATCACTAGATATTAAATTAGAATTAGTGAACTTAGAAAAAACAGATAGTGGGACAATTTTATCAGAATACAAAGTTATTAATAATTAATTCAAAACAATGAACAAAACAAAATTCTTTAGATTATTTGGAAGGACAGAAGATTTCACTATTGGATACTTAGCAAAGCACCCATTCTGGTATTCTTTCTTTGGAGGTGTTGCTGTTGTTCTATTTTGGAGAGGTGTTTGGGAAACTGCGGACATGTTAGCCACAAGAACTGATGCCTTGCGATGGTTCTTCTACGGACCTAATCAAGTTATTGTTTCAACTGTTGCCCTTATACTTATGGGTCTTATGGTTTCTATCTTTGTTGGAGATAGAATTATTATTTCAGGACTTAGACATGAGAAGAAGGTTGAGGACAGAACGGAAGAAATTGTATCTGAGGAAATTATAACACTGAAGCATATAAGAGATGAGATTAGGGCTCTGAAATCAGAAATCGCAAACAAATAAGTAGGTTTCTATCTTCTTATATTTTGGTGTATACTAGCCACATCATGGCTACAATCAATAAAAAAGACTCTAATAATAGGGCGTTCTTGTTATTTTTGGGTGACCTAGCAACGCTTTTCATATCACTGGCATTATCTTTGATTCTAAGATATCAAGGCCTGCCTTCAACTGAACTGTTCCTGTCTCACCTTATACCATTCTCCATCATATTTGCCGCATCGATTTTTATATATTATGTAGCCGGCTTATATGAAAAAAATACTCTCTTGTTCAAACAAAGAGTTCCTCAAACTTTAATTAATGTACAAATTGTTAACGCCGTACTTGCGGTTGCTCTCTTTTACTTCATCCCCTATTTTGCGATTACACCAAAGTTCTTTCTATTAATTTATCTAGTCATTGCACTTGTATTAACAACAATGTGGAGAATGAGTGCTTTATCTCTATTTGAGACAAAGAAGCATGAAGACGCACAATTATTAACAACAAGAGATGGTAAAGATATTGAGGAACTATTGCTTGAGATAAATCAAAACACAAGATATGGAATACATTTATTGAAGAGTCACGTTAGAGACCCTCGTATAATTGTAGTGGATTTTGGTGATACTTCAGTTCACCCCCTTACATCGTCATTATACAAATTAATTTTTTCAGGTGTTCAATTCATTGATATAAGAGAATTATACGAAAATGTTTTCGATAGAATTCCAATGTCTCTTGTTGATGATTCATGGTGTCTTGAACACATCTCTTCAGTACCAAAACATATCTTTGATATTTCAAAAAGAATTCAAGATATTATAGTTTCACTCTTCTTTGGTGTAGCATCCCTTGTTTTCTACCCATTCGTTTGGATTGCAATTAAATTGGATGATGGAGGTGTAATATTCAGTTATCAAACTAGAGTTGGGCAACAGGGCAAGCTGATTAAGGTTGCAAAGTTCAGAACAATGAGCGTTGCAAATGATGAAGGCCAATGGGCGGAAGGCGAAGAAAAACCAAAGAATAAAATTACTAGAGTTGGAGCATTTCTAAGAAAGAGTAGAATCGATGAGCTTCCTCAACTTTGGAATGTTCTTAAAGGTGAAATATCTTTAATTGGACCGAGACCAGAATTTCCTGATGCTGTTTCAAAATACTCAGAAACTATTCCCTATTACAATCTAAGACATATTGTAAAACCTGGTCTTTCTGGATGGGCACAGATATATCATGAGAATCATCCGCATCACGGACTTGATCACATAGAGACTCAAAACAAGCTTTCATATGATTTGTATTACATCAAAAACAGATCCATACTTTTGGATATAAAAATTGCGTTAAGAACACTGAAGGTTTTGATTTCTTTTGCAGGGAAGTAATCAGGAGAACAGCATAATTCTGCAAAAAACTCCAACAAAACAGGCCCCGAGCTGGAAAGCTCGGGGCCTGTTTAATAATCGTATAATTAACTTAGACAATTCTCAAAAAATGGATCTTTCCTTTTTGCAAAACCACACCAACAGGTACTGTATAAGAAGCATCGCTCACAACCTCACCATCTATCTTAATTCCCCCTTGCTCTAGAACCCTTCTTGCTTCTCCCTTTGATGGCACAAGCCCAGCCTCAATCAAAACTGCCACTACGTTATAATCTGTAGGCTTAAAATCTGGCATTTCAGTTGGTATTTCTTTCTTTGTAAAAGTATTCACAAAGTATTCTACCGCCTCATTAGCCTCTTTTTCTCCATGGTACATTCTAACAATTTCATGTCCAAGCTTAACCTTTATGTCCCGTGGATTACCTTCACCTACCTCCAATTGATTTTTAATCTTTGCAATTTCATCTAATTCAAAATGGGTGCAATCGGTAAATAGTTGAACAATGTTTTCATCAGGTTGCATCATTATCTTACCAAACATATCAGCTGGCGTCGCATTCAAAAACACACCAGTTCCCAAACTCTTTGACATCATCTTTTCTTTTGTAATTGGATTCTCAAGAAGAGTTGTAATAAAGACAAATTTTTCCTTATTTTTATATCGCTTCAACAATGTTCTTCCGGTAAGTGCATTAAACTTCTGATCATTTCCACATATTTCAATATCAACATCCAAATGAACACTGTCATAACCTTGCATTAGAGGATAGAAAAACTCGTGCACATAAATTGGTTTATTTTCTGCAATTCTCTTTTCAAACATATCTCTCTCAAGCATTTGTTGAACAGTGAAATTTGAAGCAAGATCAATAACATCTTCAAAGTTCATCTTTGCAAGCCAATCATGATTGTAAACAATCTCAACAGGATTTTCCTTATTAGTAATATCAATAATTGGTGCCAATTGTTTTAACCATGACTTAGCATTTTCAATTACTTGCTCTCTTGTAAGTTGAACTCTTGCTGCAGTCTTGTCCGTCGGGTCACCAATTCTCGCTGTAAAATCACCAACAAGTATTATTGCCTTATGTCCCAATTGTCGATATTTCTCCAACACTATAAAGTTTGTTGCATGCCCCAAGTGAAGCGCTTGTCCTGTTGGATCAGCTCCTATATAAACCCTAAGTTGCTTTCCACTCATAAGACTTGCCTTAAGGTTGTCTTTTAAAGGTAATACCTCGACAACACTTCTTGATAGAAGATCGTCAATTTTATGCTCATCGGTAATGATTTTCATTATAGTAGGATTATACAGGGTTTGAATCTATTTTGAAAGCTCAAACATCAGCCTTAAAAGGAACCATTCTTTTCTTAGTTAAAACAAAAATCACCACACTACAGGTATGGTGATTTTTTGTTATATATACACTAGAAACTAGTTAGTTGGCTTTGATTCATCAACGTAACCACTCTCCGTAGTTCCACCATCAGGTTTTAAATTTAAGTTCTGAAGATATATTTCATATTCATCAGCTTGCTTGATCATGGTCTTCAGTGTATCCATTTGCTCGTCAGTTACTCCTCCTAATAGAATCTTCTTATCTAGGTCCACTAGTAAACCATCAACGTCCTGTAGTGTATAAGAAAACGGAATTTCCTTAGCTTCACCACTTACTCCTCCAGAAGCTGAGTATGCCTCACTAGCATCTTTAGAATCCTTTTCTTCACCATCTACATGACTTCTTTCTAATCCAGTATGAATAGCTCCAATTGCAAGTGCTCCTGCGCCTAAAATACTTAACATCTTTCTCCATTTTGCTATCTCTACTAAAACAGTCTTATCCTTTCCTTCTTTTATTTCCAATCTTATTGGTTCCGCAAATTTTTCCATAGACATAATTTTATTTGTTATCCTACATTTTATAAAAAATATAAGTATTAATTAATTGGTAATATCATCGGCAACTATATAACAGTATTATTTAATATATTAATACCTACCTAAATTGAACAGGTACACTAATTCTATTGCTTTAATTGACTTGTGGCAAGCAAGTCTATGTCCTATGTACATATTAAATAACTGTGGTACATTTTATATCAGAACGCCCAATTCAGGGCGAACTTACAGACCTCAAAACCTGTATTGCACAAAAAACTCCACTATGGCACGCCGGGTGGAACAACACATAAAGTAACATGAAACTAGATAGAGAGACTGCAAAAATACTTATTCAAGGACTGCTCACGCAAGAAGAGTGGCTCCGGGTGATCCAATCCCGAATCGACATGATCAAGCCCTATATGTACGAACTTACATTTAACCCGCTAGGAGAACTTGCTTTACTGTATGATGACTTTGGTCGTCATACACTCAAGGATCTTGTTAAGGGAGCTGAATATCTTCCTTTCCTTGATAATCGAGGTATTCTTCCTCTGGGTGATGACAATGTTTCTGATAACACCTTTCACTTTAATGATGACCCCGCCATGGAAGGTCGTCCAGATGGAGTAACTCAAAAACTCTGGATGTTGGATCGGAGTTGTAATTGGTACGCCGTTCAGGTTCGCAGTAATATTACCTACGAAAACCATGGACAACATACCAACCTTCGACGCTGTACCCCTATGGAAGTGTTGTGTGCACCAACAGCACTCGATGATTCCTTCTGGGAGTTCACCAACCGTACGCCTAACCAAATTTGGCAACGGCTAGGTGATGCAATCAAAGAGCATGTGAAAAAGCGCCGAGAACTTTTGAATGTTTTTATTGACCTCGAGAGAACCGTTAACTTTGAAGAAAATCTTCTCAACTTGGACCGCTAAAAAAAACACTCGACACCAAGACACCCCTCCTTCAGCACCCGTTGGAGGAGGTTTTATTTTGTCAGCTTTTTATTTTCTGGTGTCTTCAAATAATTCTTACTTGAAACAACTTTCCTACCAAGCTCCTTTTCAGTTAACTTTCTTGCCTGACCAGCGACTCCACCACCCCTTTTTGCAACCTTTTTGTTTTTTTCAAAAGTTTCAGGTTTTTCATTCTCCGATATTTCAGTAGTAACTTTCTCACCAAGCATTGTAAAAATTAATTCCAAATCTGTCATGTGATCCCTTAAGTTTTCTTTCTTCAAACTTTTTAATTCCTTATGCTCACTTGGTGTTAAATCAAAAGTTGCCTTAGAAATTTCTGATGTCAAAATAGCAAAATCTCTTTCTGCAAATATTCCACGCTCGCGCCATTCATCGGTCAAATTTTGACGAATTGCAATTCCGCGCAGCCTCTTATCTATCCACCCTTTTGAATATCCTTTTTTCTCATAAAGATCCTTCATTCTCTGTTGCGCTAATTCTGGATTTTCTATTTCTTGAACACGTTCATATCCCACCTTTGCAAGCCATCTTTTGAAAGGCTCGGCTTTTGGCGATGGAATAGACTGTACTATACGAAAGACGCCTTCCGTATTAGCGCAGTCTGTTTCATATTTTTTGCCATCTGAAGCCTCTAATTTCAGTTGTTTACAAATTGTAAACAACTGAACTTTTTCATCATCCTTAAGACGATTTTTCATTACACCCCAATAAACACGGGAATTTGTGGCACCAGTTAGAACCTCAACAATATCTGTAATAGAAAACCACCACTCATCATTGTGAATAATTTTTCTAACCTTCTTTCCCTCAAATATAGCTATTTTGTCTTTTTGCATATTTTTTTATATTAAAATACTTCTAACAATAAACGATTTTTATAAATGTTTTTTAATTTAATAACCCGTCCTTAATAATTTGATTCTTTGTAGTTCACCAACCCCCTTCAATTAATGTTTAATCGATGATACTGCCCACGGCAGAGGTTTGTTTTTTGTATTATAAGTATATCAGGTTTAAAAAATTTGCAAATCAAGAATTCATTCGACTTAATTAGCCTCCATCTCCATCTGCTTTTTAAATTCCATAGCTCTTTCCAACATCCTGTTAGATATTTCATCCCACTGATAATCATCTAATTTAATAAACTCATACGGGTCCATTAGCTTTATCTCTGTGATCTCCCCAGCTGGGTCTTCTATAAAATCCCCTACAGGTTCTACCAAGCAAACCACCCTGGCTTGAAATGCTGATTCCCCTGATAAACTAATGGTCTCATGCATTCCCACAAATTTCATTTTCAGAATCTTCATATTTGTTTCTTCCATCACTTCTCTAACTGCACCATCTCTCACACTCTCTTCATTTTCTATACTACCTCCAGGAATTCCCCAGTATCCTGCAGCTTCATGTACAACCACCAACAAATCTTTAATAAAACAATAGGCTCTTACGCTTTCCATTTTCTTTCCGATAAAAGCATTATCCTCATCAACATCATTATAAGTGATCTCAAATTTTTGACCCGATGGTGATATTATATTTTTTTTGATTTCCATTTTTAAATAATAATTTTATTTCAATGTTTGACGCTTTTTTAATCTATGTATATTCGGCGGAGAGGGGGATTCGAAGCTTACAGCTTCTGTACAGTCTTCGTATCGTGCTCGCTACGCTCCGCGCGATAAACTCAGACTTTTCTCATCCCCCACGCGATGCATTAAAATGCATCGCTTCTCTCCTTCATTCGCTCACTTCGTTCAATCATTGCGGAGAGAGGGGGATTCGAACCCCCGGCAGGTTTTCACCCACGCCACCTTTCCAAGGTGGTACTTTAAACCGCTCAGCCATCTCTCCTTTTGTATTAACACTCTAACATAATCTAGGAACTTTTGCCTATAAACTTTTGCCCGCTGGCATCACCATCTCCATCTCTGGTGGAATCGCTCCGCTTTCCATTCTGAAATGCTCGTCCATAAATCTTTTTCCCAAATCCTCAAAACCAAGTCTCTTATAAAACTCAATAGCATTATTATTATAAGTAACAACATTTACAATAGTATCTTTTTTTAGATCAAAGAATTTTAACGCTTCGTTCCAAAACTTTTTTCCAATTCCCCTCCCTTGATATTCTGGCAAAATATAAATTGCTTTCAATTCATTCTTCTCATGATGTTTTATAAGATCGCACACCCCAACAACACCGTCGCCTTCTTTTGCAACTAGAAACAATTCATTATCAGGAATATTTGCAAACTTGCTTCCATCTCTATTTTTTCTATCCTTAAACCTGAATTCAACATCCTCAGTTGTTATACCAATTTCTTCATTTGGGTATGTTGCAAGCCATGTTTTATAAAAAACCTCCCCAATTCCAAGGACATCAACTGGCGTAGCTTTTTGAATTGTAATATTTGTATGCATTGAATTTAATTTGTTAGTAGTCTTTAATTTAAACAACTTTCTTCCCGGCTCCATTCTCCCCCGCAATATTTTGCGAATCCTTATCCCCCATCATATTTTGTGCAGCCTTCTCCCCCAACAGAGCCTTAATTCTGTCCTCAACTGGAGGGTGTGTCATAAACATCTTTGCAATTCCGTTTGTTGCCTTTGCGCCAAATGGATTAGAAATATATAAATGAGCCATTGCATTATTTGCATGAATCATCGGCGCACCATATCCAGAAATTTTTCTAAGTGCATTAGCCAACCCTTCAGGATATCTAGTAATTAAAGCCCCTGTTGAATCCGCCAAGAACTCGCGCTTTCTTGAAATTGCTAACTGAATAATACTTGCAATAATTGGTGAAAGAATTATAAAAACAATTCCAACAATCATCAAAATATTTCCAGCTTGACTATCACTATCCCTATCTCTTCTTCCTCCAAAAAACATAGACCTTGTGACCATGTCGGAAATTATAACAACAAGACCAACCAAGATAACAACAACCGTAGAAAGCAATGTATCTCTATTTCCAATATGCGATAACTCATGCGCAAGCACACCCTCCAATTCACTTTTATCGAGTATCTTAAGCAACCCCGTAGTTACAGCAACAGCTCCATGTTCTTTATTACGTCCTGTTGCAAATGCATTTGGTGCATCATCGACAATAATAAACAATCTGGGGGTTGGAAGTCCTGCTGTAATAGAAACATTTTCAAGTAGATTGTGTATTTCTCGCTCTTCCGCATTTTTCATATCAATTGCTCGTGCACCTGACATAGACAGAGCGATTTTATCAGAATACCAATAGCTCAAAACATTCATAAACAAACTGAAAATAAGTGCAATATATAATATATTCACATTACCAAAATATAAACTAGCAAAATATCCAACAACAACCAGTAAGACCAAAAACACAGCCATTAATAGCCATGTTTTCCAAATATTAGAACTTTTGTGAGTGTATAGAGTCGCCATAATTTATTTTTGTGAGCCTTCACTGTATCTTGATATAAAAGCATCGATAGCCTTTTCTATTCTCTCAGCCCCCTTCTCTGTTGCGTGTTTTATAGCACTTGTACTTAGATAGTCCAAAAACTCTGGTCTTTCTGTTCGTATCATTGCATCAGCAATACTTTCCGTCATAGAGAAGACGGCTTGATTATCAGAAAGGTTTTCAGCTTCAGCTAATTTTAAAATGTAGGTTAAATTTTTATCAAGTAACTCTGAAACAGAATCTCTGTCCACCAATTTCTCTTGAGGTATATTTTCACTCATATGATTATACTATCTAGAATTTAACCTCTACAACATTTTGTGCTGCATCACCATCTGGTAAATCAAATAGATTCATCTTTTGTACACTAAACATCTTTGCAACAAAATTTGATGGGAAACTTTCAATAGCGATATTCAAATCACGAACATTTCCATTGTAAAATCTTCTTGATGATTGAATCTTGTTTTCTGTATCTGACAACTCTCTTTGTAATTCCAAAAAGTTTGTATTTGCTTTAAGTTCAGGATACGCCTCAGCTACAGCAAATAATGACTTCAAAGTATTTGTTAATTCTCCTTCTGCCTTTGCTTTTGCAGCAAGTGCTTCACTACTTCCGTCTGTTGCAACAGTTCCTGCACCCATCGCAGCCGCACGAGCATTAGAAACTTTTTCAAATGCACTACTTTCATGTGTAGCATATCCCTTAACTGTATTTACCAAGTTAGGGATAAGATCATAACGCCTCTTAAGTTGCACTTCTATGTCAGACCACGCCTCCTTTCCATTATTACCAAGTCTTATAAATTTATTATAAATAGCAACGAAGTAAAGAACCACCAATACCGCAACAATTATTATTATGTAAGTTAAGTTCATGTTTGTTTATTATGTCGATAAATACTAGGGTTAAATACCTTATATATTTATACCCTACTATTTTACCACGCCCTACCAAAAAGGCTATTCATCCCATATACAATAGTCCTACCAAACATGAAGTTGGAATATCTCATTTCATCCGAGGAAAACACATCCATATGTGAAACTTGCGAGCTGCAGCGAGCAGAGTCAGTTTCTAGCAAGAAACTGGCGTGTTCACAATATGGATGTGTTTTCCTCGGATGGGATATTGACTCCCTTTGCATATCTGCTATACTGTCTTCAACGATGGATATCCGCTCAATACTCTCTATTATACAAATCGTGCTAGCCGTTCTATTAACGGTCTTTATTCTGTTGCAACACTCAGAAGCTGGCGCAGGAGGTGCATTTGGCGGAAGTGATACTGTTTCAAGTTGGAGAACTAGACGTGGATTTGAGAAATTTCTATTTATAGCAACAATTGTTCTTACACTATTGTTTGTTGCATCTGCAATTATTGCTCTACGCCTTGCATAAACCTATTACCTTTCACAGAACTCTATAATACTCTACAGATTCGGGTAAATAGGACATAAATCGGTATTTTGCCGTACAATCTCCAAGAAGAACCACTTTGCTCTATCAAAAAATTATCTAGGTACCATTCTAAAACGCGAAAGCACACATGAGCGAAAATACAAACGAAACTCTGGAATCAACTAGAGTCAATCAATCAAGTCTCCTAAATAGAATAAAAATTACTATTAAATCTTTTAGCATTGTTGAAAAGACTATTTTTTATGCATTGCTAGTTGTATTTATAATAAGTGGGTTAGCAATACTGGATGTAGTAAACAAATCCTTTACAGTTTCAGTACCAACATATACTGGCACATATACAGAAGGTATTGTTGGGTACGCAAGATTCATCAATCCACTTATCAGCTACACTGACGCAGACAAGGACATGACTTCCCTTATCTACGCTGGACTTCTTAAGCCATCAGAAGGTGGTCAATTAGTTCCTGAACTTGCAGACTCATATACTGTATCTGACGATGGTCTAACATACGACTTCAAACTTAAGAGTAATTTAACTTTTCACGATGGTTCCCCACTTACAACAGATGATGTTGAATTCACAATTCAAAAAGTATCTGACGTTCAAATCAATAGTCCAAAAGCATTGAACTGGAATGGTGTTCAAATTCAAAAAGTTAGTCCAACAGAGATTAAGTTCATTCTTAAGAAACCTTATGCACCTTTTATTGAGAACATGGCTATGGGTATTTTGCCAAAGCATATCTGGTCAGTTGTTTCACCAGAGGCCTTTGACATCAGTGCCTTCAATAGAGAGCCTGTTGGAGCTGGAGCTTATAAGATAAAATCATCATCTCGTGATAGTTCAGGAATATATCAGTCATATACTCTAGAATCATTTTCAAATTATGAAGGAGGAAAACCTCTTATCAAAGATTTCGTAGTTAAATTTTATAAAAATGAAGACGATGCGGTAAACGCATACAATAAAGGTGAAATAGATGGACTAGGTGGAATAACACCAGCTGCTGCGGTGAAAGCTAATATTAAAAGCATTTCATCAAGCAATGAACATGTTGTTAAATCAACACTACCAAGACTTTTTGCAGTATTCTTTAATCAAAGTCAGGCTCCAGTTTTATTAAACAAAGAAGTGAGACAAGCTCTTAATACAGCAATTAATAGAGATACTTTAATTAAAAATGTGTTCAATGGATTTGCTACTCCTGCAACGGGACCAATACCATATGATCAACAAACTGATTTAGATAAAGCAAAAGACGTAACCGAAACAGATGATATAAACGGAAACACAACAGACGCAGATAATCCCAAACCCATAGAGATAGACAACATAGAAGTCGCCAAAAAAATATTAACAGACGCAGGTTGGAAAATGAACGATCAAGGAATAATGACCAAGGTTACAAAAACAGGAAAGACATCAAGCACACAGACTCTCACCTTCTCGTTCTCAACATCGAACATTCCAGAATTAAAAAAGACGGCAGAAGAACTGAGGGATATATGGGCAAAGATTGGAGCAAAAGTTGATTTAGAAATATTTGATCCAGCAGATCTAAACTCAAAAGTAATCAGACCAAGAAAGTATAGTGCACTACTATTTGGAAACATTATAAACAGAGACCTAGACCTATACCCCTTCTGGCATTCATCGCAGAGAAACGATCCGGGGCTAAACATCGCATTGTACGCAAATTTAAAAGTAGACAAACTATTAGACACAGCAAGAAGCAGTACAGATGACGGCAACAGATTGGAAGCATACAAAAGCATTGAAAAAGAAATTAATAACGATGTACCAGCAATCTTCCTTTATTCACCAGACTACATTTATTTAACATCAGGCAGAGCAAAAGGCATAACGATAGAAAATCTTAATCACTCATCGGAAAGATTTGCAAATGTAAACAAATGGTATACGGATACAGAAAATATTTGGAAATTCTTAATAAAGACAAATACGGAAAAATAAAACAACAAATTAAAATAAATTAAAACTAACAAAATGAACTACAGAAACTCATATAACACAAGACCACCTATCGTTAAGCCATTTCAGCAAATAATAAATGCTAGTACAAATACAGCGCAAGATAGTGGTAATAACAATGATAACAACCTAGACAAAAGCCTTGATATGGCAATAGAGAGAGCTGTTGGAACAGAAAGCACTTCTCGTACATCAACTCCAACATCGTCAGCTCACCCGTCAGCATCAGCGACAGGACCGAGAAGCTCTGCTGAGTACAACAGAAGCGTAAACAGCGCTCGCTCAAATGCGCAACAAGGCCCACAACAAAACAATCAAGCTGACTATGGACCAAGAGATGCTGGACAATATAATGATCGTGCACCACAAGGACAAGGAGCGTTCCAAGGACAACCTCAGGGCGACCAAATGATGCCTGCTCGTGGACCAAAAAGAAGAACTCAAATTAGCAGACACAAAAAAGCTGATCCAACAAAGAGAACTGTTTCAAACGCATCAGATGTACAAAAAGCACCTGAGAGTTTACATATTCCTCCTGTAGGAGAAAACATTAGAATTATTCCACTTGGAGGAGTTGAAGAAATTGGAATGAACATGTCATTGATTGAAATCGGAAACGATATCATCATTATTGACGCAGGATTTAAATTCAAAGACACTGATACACCAGGTATTGACTATATTCTTCCTAACACAAAATATCTTGAAGAAAGAAAGGATAAGATTAGAGCAATTATCATTACCCACGGTCACTTAGACCACATTGGAGGGCTTCCATTTATTATGGACAGAATTGGTAATCCCCCACTTTACACAAGAAATTTAACTTCTTTGATGATTAAGAAGCGTCAATCTGAATTTCCTCATCTTCCACCAGTTGATTATAGAATCGTAGAAAGAGATAGAGAGTCAGTTAAGCTTGGAAACATCAGTGTTAGATTCTTTGGTGTTAGTCACAGTATTCCAGATGCCATGGGTGTTATCGTTGATACTCCTTATGGAATGATTGTTAACCCTGGAGACTTTAAGCTAGATCACAGAGAGACTGTTGTTACTGCAGAGGAAGAGAAAAATTACGATCTTTTCGATGGTAAAAATGTTCTGCTATTTATGGGTGAATCTACAAACATAGAAAACCCAGGATTCTCTACACCTGACTATATTGTTCATGAGAACCTCGATGAAATAATTAGAGCTACACACGGTAGACTTATAATGGGAATGTTTGCTTCACACTTTCACCGTATCGCACACGTCATCATGGCTTGTGAGAAGTATGGTAAAAGATTGATTATCGAAGGAAGAAGTATGAAGAATAACGTGGACATTGCAATTGCCGCTGGAATGTTAAAAATCAAACCAGGAACTGTAATCAGTGGTGCTGAAATTGATCAATACCCACCAGATAAGATTGTTGTACTTGCAACAGGTGCACAAGGAGATGAATTTGCATTCCTAATGCGCGCATCTACAAACAGTATTAAGAATTTCAGATTAACAGATAGAGACACACTGGTTTTGTCTTCATCAATTATTCCAGGAAATGAAAAGGCTGTTCAAAAGTTGAAAGACAATGTTGCGAGACTTGGTGTAAAGATTATTCACTATAGAACTTCTGATGTTTATATTCACTCAACAGGACACGGAAACAGAGGTGAAATTGAATGGCTACACAGAAAACTTCGTCCTAAATTCTTTATTCCAATTCACGGACATCACTATATGCTTAGATTACACGCTGAGCTTGCCGAGAATCTTGGAGTTCCAAAGGAAAATGTAATTGTTCCAGACGACGGTACTATTATTGAAATCCAAGACGGAGGAACAAAGCTAGTTAGACTTTCTACAAAAGCTCCAAACAATACTGTTATGGTTGATGGATTCACTATTGGAGATATACAGGATGTTGTTATTAGAGATAGACAGATCTTATCTCAAGATGGAATATTCGTTGTAATCGCATTGATTAATGCTTCAACTGGTAAGCTTAAGAAGTCTCCTGATATTATTTCAAGAGGTTCAGTTTACTTGCGTGAGTCACAGGAGTTACTTAGAGAGACTAGATACCTTGTTAAGAGCTGTATTGAGCAGGTTACTCAAGGTTCTCATCCTATTAACATTGATTACGTTAAAGACGTTGTTTCAGAGTCATTGGGAAAATTTCTTTTCCAACAAACTGCTAAGAAGCCTATTATCATTCCGGTGATGATTTGCGTATAGTATAAATAAATTAGAATAAAACAAAAATTGGGGTCAGGCACCATGGTGCCTGACCCCAATTTTTGGTGCCCAACCCTAGTCTGTGCTAAAATAAATACATGGATAAAATTGTGAATAAAATTAAAACATTAAATGTTTTACTGGTCATACTAGTATCAGTTCTTCTTCTCTCCTTTCACACATATTTAATTTACTTTATAAACTCAAGCTTTCTTTCTGGATTCCTATCTGAAACTCAGGTTGGTATCGTTTACATGCTTGGAGCACTAGCCAGTATCTCAACCTTTCTCCTTATTCCAAAATACCTAAGACAAAGAGGTAATTTTAGATTAATACTTATGCTAACTGGAGTAGAATTATCCATACTACTTGGTATTGCATTCCTTCCATGGAGCCTTGCTGTTGCTGCATTCTTTGTGATACATCAAGGAATTGGTCCTATTCTTTTCTACTGCTTAGATATTTTTCTAGAACAAAACACGGAGCAAAAATACGTAGGTAGTGTCAGAGGAATGTATCTAACTGTATATAATCTAGCTCCAATAATAACCCCCGTTATGGTTGGGCTTATACTAAGTGAAAGTACTGAGTATTGGAAAATATATTCCATATCAGCTCTATTTTTAATTCCATTCCTATTAATCATTCTTTTGAATTTTAAGAACTTCAAAGATCCTGAATATCCCAAGATAGATATAACTCGTACTATTAAACACTTTTTAAATTCTGAAAATGTTTACGATGTATTTATCGATGATTTTCTACTGAATGTTTTCTACTGTTGGATGGTAATTTACATGCCGCTTTACTTAATAAAGGACATCGGCTTTAACTGGGAAGAAGTTGGTTTAATTTTAGGTATTGCACTACTTCCTTTTATACTATTTCAATTCCTGGTTGGAAAAATTGAAGACAGAAGACATGATGAAAAAATGGTCTTAATTTTTGGTTTCCTAATTATGGCTTTTTCCGTACTAATAATGTCTTTTATTACAGACAAGAACTTTATATTTTGGGCAACAATATTATTTGTCTCTAGAATTGGAGCAAGTATAGTTGAAGTATCAACAGAAATATATTTCTTCAAACATGTTAAAGCAACAAACTCAGGCTACATTAGCTTATTTAGAATGGCCAGAAGTATTCCTTTTTTGATAGTTCCAGCTGTTGCAACGGTAGCAATTTTTACGATGGGTACAGAGTATTCATGGATAATATTAGCCTTAATAATGCTACTTGGGGTAAGATACGCAAGGAAGCTTACATAAGGAGATCCTCATCGTCACAATGATTACAAGACATAGACACATAGAAATACTCCAGAGGCGCATAACGTCTCTGGAGTATTTCTATGTGTCTTATTGTGTTGCCAGCGTAACTGAATCCAAACAAGTATTATAGTTCTTAACCTGTTCATTGTAGTTAGCTATTTCTGTTCTAAGATTTTTAAGTCTATTATTATAATCGTTAACAAGTGCATTATAACTAGATACTGTTAATGTGAAATTAGCGTCAGATGACTCAGTCTTATCTACAACTTTTTTCATAGTAGTAATGTCTTCCTCTCTTTGAACTAGATCGTTCTTATCGGTGGCAATTTTAGTCTTAATTCCAGCACTTGGAGATGGACATGACGACATAGGTCTAGCAAAATGCTGAACTGCCAACCATTGCATTTGACCTTTATACATACCATAGCCAACAGCAACACCTATCTCTGTATATCTTTTATCTAATATATTTGCTCTGTGTCCTGGGCTTGCCATCCAAGCAGCGGTAACCTTAGAATCCCCTGCAAAGTTTCCAAGCGCAAGGTTTTCACCCACAACGAGAAAAGTATATCCAACACCGTTCACAACATCGGATACACTAGTACCACTTGGTGAGACATGTTCAAAGTATTGATTACTAAACATATCGTTAAGTTTAATTTGTGCAGAAATATCTAAAACAGAATTCCTTTTAAGAACGTCCAGTGATTGATTTACTCTTTCTGAATTGGCGGCAAAGAAAATACCATCTGTGGTTAATCTATTTTCAACATCTGACGAATTATTATTACCTATAACAGGAGATAGTTTATCTCTATTTATAGTATAATTGTTTATTTTAGTGTCTATCTCCTTGATTTTATCCAATAGGCTTGGAGATGAACTTGCTGATAGTTCCAATCCTGCATCAGCTGTGGTACTTGAGGTATTTGTTGAAACACCCAGTGTTTGTAATATAGAATTATTAACCAAACCATAATCTGAGGGTCTTAAATACCCCCTAAAAGCATAGATAACTATGAAAAATATTAGAACTGTAAGTAATAACCTATATATCTTCATGTCGGTAATATTACGATAATTTTACCCATAAGTCCACGACTATTTGGGGTCAGGCACCATGGTGCCTGACCCCAAAAAACAAAAACTAGTCCCACAGTACAGCTTCAATACACATAAACAAAGGAATTTCCTTTTTACATCTTTTATCAGCTAATTCTCTTGTCCCTGGATTACTCTTCTTGTGACTTGTCCATTCCTCAATTCTTAGTATTGCAAAACCTGCATTAGCAAGCCACTTACTATAAACCTGCATCGGTCTATGGAATGATGTTGTATAAGATTTCTTTCTTCTATCTTTTTCTCCTGGATGCATATCAATTTTTATAACTTCTTCACTCATGTAACTATAAACAACTCTTCCGTATCTTCCTGCCTTTTTACCATTAACAATAGTGTACGATGGGTCTCCCTCAGGTCCCCCACCTTCTGCATCAAAATACCAATCAGAGTTCTTTGGAACACGGAAACATGGGTGATTTAACACAATTACCATTTTTCCCTTTGGCTTTAATATCTTTGCAGACTCCTTAAGAGCTATATCAAATTCCTCAATGTTCTGTGCCGCTAGTATGCACATTGCAGAATCACATGACTTCTCTTCAACTCCGGCTGAAATCATTTTATGAGCTGGTGAAACTATGAAGGCGTCATTTTCTGATATCTTATCCTTGAATCTATTTTTAGCAACCGTAATTAACTCGTTAGAAATATCCACCCCTACTACATTTGCCCCCTTATCAATCATTGATTCAGAAAAAAGACCTTGTCCACAAGCAACATCCAGAACCTTCTGTCCCACTGTAGGATTAATGATTCTTATAATATTAGGCATGATTATTTGCTTCTGATATGAATCACTGTCAGCTAGATAGTTATCGTACCACTCAGCTTCATTTCCCCATGATGTGTTATTTTTTGAAGCAACAACAGGAGTACCAATTGAAGCGTCTCTTGAAACACGTGCGTGCGCAATCCTTGGAGCATAGTCAGGTGCCATTCTAGTTGAAATCTTTGGAATAATTCTAGGCGCACTACTTGGAGCATGCTTTGTTATTCCTCTTGAAGCATATGAAGTTACAAACTTAGGATTGTTTGAATAACGGCCCGATGAACCTTTTGCACCACGTGATGGTGAGTACCTTGAGGTACTTGGAGAGTATCTAGGTGCTCTGGGTGCAGACAATATAGGAGCACTGCTTGGAGCCCCTCTTGAGGCGCTTCTGGACGTACTTTTTGGCTTTGATCTCTGGAATCCCTTATTGTTTGGTTTGTTCATATATATATTGGTATTTGTGTAATTTAGTCCAGCAATCATACAATATAAATGAGGAAATAGCAACAGGTACAAAAAAATAAACCCGAGCTTAGCGTCTCGAATTTATTGATTACAACAAGTACATACAGAACTACCTCCCCACCACCCCTCTCGTCATCTTCCCAAAGAATCCCGTACCTGGTACCTTGTTCGCCTTCTGGAACT
>JBAXXP010000005.1 GCA_037127815.1 bacterium | reverse complement strand
TGCAGCAACTGATTTGATGTTGATGCTTGCGGATGGGACAGTGAAGTAGGGAGTAGTTGTAAAATGAAAAATATAAAATACCCCGTTTCGTGGGGTATTTTTATTGTTAAGTCTTGTTGCTGAGGTAGACAGTATTTCTATAATCCTACACATATTTAATAATTGTAATAATACTTTGTGTGTGCTATAAAAATAGATGGAGGCGACAAATTATGATCATATCCACGCATAATAAAGTAAAATCGTTACGTGATTTCTGGCGAGAAATTGTGGACGCCAAAAAGAATGACGCATGGTACAAAATAAGCGGTTGGACTAACGTTCGAGGTAAGGATGTTGTTGTCCTTGAAAAAGATGGAGAAAAGACGGAGAACATTGAGATGTCTGACACTGATGAAGACAACGTCTTGTCTCAACAAGTGAGAAGTCTCTATGAGGTGAGTAACCTTGTTCACCTTCGCTTTTTTCAGGATAGTTTCAGAGTTGTGGTTTGCGCTGAAAATTCGCAGATCAAACGATTGAAGTGCGACAAAAAGGACCGTATTTATTTGTCTGAATTTTGATTGGTTTTATCTCATTTGGTCAGCTGCAGGTTTTGTACGTCAATTAATGCCCGGCCCCTCTAGAGGGGCCGGGCATTTGAACTTTTACTTAACCAACTCAATATGGTATTATACAAACATTATGGCATACGATTTTTCATCATTTAAACAAAAAACAAAAGGCACAGAAGATTGGCTTATTAAAGAGTTGTCAGGAATAAGAACAGGTAGAGCAACAGTTTCATTCCTTGATGGTATTAAGGTTGATTCTTATGGAAGTATTATGCACTTATCAGGTGTAGCAAGTCTGGTGACTGAGGATTCAAGATCAATAAGAATTACACCTTGGGATAGAAGCCAAACTCAGACAATAGAGAAGGCAATTAATCTAGCTAATCTTGGTGTTTCTGTTTCTGTTGACGATAAAGGACTACGTGTTATTTTTCCAGAACTAACAGGTGAGAGAAGACAACAGCTTGCAAAAATCGCAAAACAAAAACTTGAAGAATCAAAAGTTGCCCTTAGAAGAGAGCGTGGGGAAATTTCTGATGATATAAATACAAAAAAGAAAGATGGAGAATTAAGTGAGGATGATATGATGCGCGCAAAGACAGAGATGGAGAAAATAGTAAAGGAATGCGAGGCTATTTTAGAGGCTCATTTTGCAAAAAAAGAAAAAGAAATAATAATCTAGTCTACTAAATTTAGAATAATTTATGGCAGTCAAGATCTATAAAAAATCTTACTTAATAATACTAATAAATAATTAATGATATCTACAATAATAATATTCGTACTCGTTTTAACTCTTCTTATTGCCATTCACGAGCTGGGGCACTTCCTTGCTGCAAAAATGTTTGGCATTAGAGTTGATGAGTTTGCTATTGGTTTTCCACCACGTCTATTCCATATGATGATTGGAAAGACTAAGTTTGCAATGAATCTTGTTCCTCTTGGTGGATACGTTAAAATTCATGGAGAGAATCCAGAGGATAGTCTTACTCAAGACAGTATTTTAGCAAAACCAAAGTGGCAACAAATTGTTGTACTTATTGCTGGTGTTACATTTAACGTTATTCTTGCTTATCTATTTTTGGTTGCAACATTAATGATTGGAACGAAGGTTTCTGTAGATACATTCCCTGGAGAAGTTGTTCAAAACCCTAAGTTAATTATTACAACAGTTCTTCCTGGAGCTCCTGCTGAATTAGTTGGGATTAAGCCAGGAGATGAAATACTTTCTATCTCAAATGGTAAGGATTTATTTGTAGGCCCTACATTATCTATTTTAAATGTTCAAAAAACAATTTCAACTGCTGATAAGAATGTATCTGTAACAGTGAAAAGATTATCTGTTTCCGGTGTTAAAAGTTCTTCAACTGCGTCTGTTACATCATCGACATCAACTCAAGAGATTACATCAAAGGAAGAAGCAAAGGCTTTTAATTTTGCTCCAGTAGTGTCGGGCGATCAAAATAAAAAAATGGCTGGTATTTCTATGGACATGATTGGAGAAGCAAAAATAGGATTCTTTAAATCATTTTACTATGCGGGTATTCAGACATTTAATTTACTAGAAAATATTACAATAGGATTATCAAAATTTATTGGGAGTATTTTTGTAGGCAAAGGCTCTCTTAAAGAGGTAACTGGACCAATAGGAATTGCTAATGTTGTAGGAGACTCTGCAAAAGCAGGAATTACAGATCTATTTATGATTATTGCTGTTATTTCTGCAAATCTTGCTGTAATTAACATGGTTCCATTCCCAGCTCTTGACGGAGGTAGGGTTGTTGTGGTCATAATAGAAGCAATAATAAGAAGACCTATTAAGGCAAGTATCATAGGGTGGGTAAATGGTATAGGTTTTATAGTGCTAATTGGGCTAATGGTGGTTGTAACATTCAAGGATATATTTTACATGTTCAAATAGTAGATGTGGCAAGTTGATTATAGCCTATATTTTATATAGAATAGCGGTATAAGGGTCAGGCATCATACCAGTACAATGTACTTGTATTTGTGACCTTAAACGATACTGACGACCCAATCATACAACCATCCAAATACATGTTTAAAAATATCAAAGCTAAATTTTTCAGAATGACTTCCAATGAGATTGGAATAGATCTTGGTACTGCTAATACTCTTGTATATGTTTCTGGAAGGGGTGTGATAATAAACGAACCGTCAGTTGTTGCTGTGAATCAAAAAACTGGAAGAGTTGTTGCTGTTGGCGCACAAGCAAAGGCAATGCTCGGAAGAACTCCAGGGCACATTCTTGCTGTAAGACCAATTGTTGATGGAGTTATTTCTGACTTTGAAATTACAGAAGAAATGCTTTCATATTTAATTAAAAAATCTGAAGAGCTATCAAAGAAGATGCTTGGACCAAAGGTTGTTGTTGGTGTGCCTTATGGAATAACTAATGTTGAGCGTCGTGCAGTACGTGACGCAGCAAGAAATGCTGGAGCAAGAGAAGTTCATGTGATTGAAGAGCCTATGGCTGCAGCAATTGGAATAAGACTTCCAGTTAGAGAAGCTACGGGAAGTATGATAGTTGATATCGGTGGGGGTACAACCGATATTGCTGTTATATCACTTGGCGGTATTGTTCGCGCAAAAAATCTAAAAGTTGCCGGTGATAAGCTAAACAATGATATAATGTCTTATATCAGAAATGAGTTTAAAATTCTGATTGGAGAAAAGACTGCTGAGGATTTAAAGATTGCAATTGCAAGTGTTGTAGAAAATAAACCAGCACTTGAAGCTGCAATTAGGGGGAGAGATTTAGTTACAGGATTACCAAGAGAAGTTATTGTAACTGACTCAGATATAAGAGAAGCAATAGGGGCATCAATAGATACCTTCCTAGAGGCCGTAAAAGAGGTTCTAGAGACCACTCCACCTGAAATATTGGCTGATGTTATGAGAAATGGAATTCACCTTGCAGGAGGTGGCGCATTGATTAGGGGTCTTCCTGAAGTGTTATCAGCTTATGTTGGAATTCCTGTGTTTGTTGCTGATGACCCACTTACTGCAGTTGCAAGAGGGGCTGGAATAATCCTAGAGGACATGGACATTTTTGAGGAAATGCTAATACAAAATGAAGATGAACTACCAACAAGGAAATAGATATAATTCAAATCAAAAAAAAGTATTTAGTAAAATACAGTTTATTAGTTTGTTAATTTTATTTATTTTCTGTGCACTGCTTTATATATTGGCAAAAAAATCTCTAGTCAGTAGTGTTCAGAATATACGAGCGTACGTAGTTAATGGAACAAGCGAACCTAGATTTGTGCCTAGAAATTTATCTGAGCAGGCGCTGATAGTTTCTCTTCAAACTGAGAATGATTACTTAAGATCACTGCTTGGAAAAACACCAGTAAATTCTGATATGATTTTATCGAGTGTAATAGAGAGGCCTCCAAGAACTCCTTTTGATTCATTGATATTAGATATTGGTGATGATCAAGATATTGCAGAAGGTGACATGGTTTTTTCCGATGGAATGTATGCTATTGGGATAATTTCTTCTGTTTCAAAACATACTTCAACCGTGACACTTTTCTCATCGTCAGGGCAAAAAATTGATGCACTTATTAATTCTCCAATAGAAGGATCAAAAGATATTGCTAACTCTACAACCACAAAAAATATTAAAGATAAAGATTATCTGAATTCTGTAACCGTTGAAGGAAGAGGTGGTGGAAATTTCTATATAAAATTACCTAAAAATATTAAGGTAAAGATAGGTGATCCTATTGTCTGGCCATCATCTGAGACAATTGTTTTGGGCTCAATTGAGGTCATTGATTCAAGCGAAGGTGATGCATATTCACAGGTCTATTTTAAAAGTCCTATTAACATGAATTCATTAAGATATGTTCAAATCAAAAAGATTTTACGTTAATCTAATAGTGTTATTGTCCGTTTTTATTATGCCTTGGTGGGTTCCATTATCTTTGGCTGTTATATCCTCGTGGTTCTATTTATATTATGAAGCTGTGATAGCAGGTTTACTTCTGGACCTTTTATACAGAAGTGATATTTTTGTTACTTTCTATGGTAGACATATTCCAATGTTTTTTACTATACTATTAACACTCGTTATAATAATTTTTAGAGTTATAAAGAAACAGGTGAGGTTTTATTCATAAATAAATGTTCAAGAAAAAAAGAAGATCAGCAAGAAATGCAGAAATTTTTCCAGAAGATATTTTTCTGGATTCTTCTAACTTGCCACATTTTGATGAAGACCAATTTGAAGGAAGAATTGAGAAGCCGATACATTTTAATAATATCATTGCAGTTGGTGTTATTTTTTGTTTTGTCGCTATTGTATATATGTATCAAATTGCTGATATACAATTAAATAGAGGGGCTGATTTTAGAAGGATTGCTGAGAATAATCACTTAAATCACAGTTTAATATTTGCAGAGCGCGGGGCGATAATGGATAGATATGGAAGACTTTTGGCATGGAACAAAATTGATGAGACTCAATCAGAATTTTCTTTAAGATCCTACAGAGAGAACGCGGGTACTCATAATCTATTGGGATATGTAAAGTATCCTCAAAAAGATAAATCTGGTTTTTATTATAATACTGAATTAAAAGGGTTTGATGGGGTAGAAAAATATTTTAATACAAATTTACTTGGACAAAACGGTCTTAAGATTGTAGAAACTGATGTTCATGGAAAAACTTATCCTGGTAGTTTGATTAAACCAATGGAAAAGGGAACAGATTTGATACTTACAGTTGATGCTAAGCTACAGGAAGCATTTTATGCATCAATGAAGGATATTGCTGCAAGATCTGGTTTTAAAGGCGGAGCTGGAGTGATTATGGATGTTAATACAGGGGAGATTTTAGTTAGTGTCTCATTTCCGGAATATGATAGTAACGTAATGACTGATGGAAAGGATGTGGAAAAAATAAATTCATATTTATCTAATGATTCAAATTTGTTTTTGGATAGAGTTAGTGATGGTTTGTATACTCCAGGGTCAATAATTAAGCCCATATTCGCGTTAGGTGCATTGAATGAGGGAATCATAACCCCAGAGAAGCAAATAGAGAGTACGGGGCAATTAAAGGTTCCTAATCCATATCAACCTGGAGAGTTTACTATATTTAAGGACTGGAAGGTTAACGGCTGGACTGATATGAGAAAAGCTATAGCTGTTTCTTCTGATGTCTATTTCTATCAAATTGGAGGAGGTTTTCCAGGCCAAAAAGGTCTTGGAATTGATAGAATAGATAAATATGCGAAGATGTTTGGTTTTGGTTCTACTACAGAAAATAATTATTTTACAGGTAAGGTTGGAGTTATTCCAACTCAGGAATGGAAAAAAGAAAACTTCAATGGCGATATTTGGAGGCTTGGAGATACATATCACACAGCGATTGGCCAGTATGGTTTTCAGATAACACCAATTCAGGCTGTTAAGTCAGTTTGTGCGCTGGCAAATGGTGGGTACTTAATTTCCCCTGCATTAAATATGGCGTCAACGACGTCGGAGTATACTGTTCAGGGTATTTCAAGAGACTCAGCTACTTTAAATGCATTTGGATTAGTAGATCAAAAAAATGCATCAAATAAAATTGCTATAAGTAATGCAGAATATTTTAGAGTCGTACGAGAGGGAATGAGGATGACTGTAACTGATGGAACAATGAAAGCACTTGATGTACCGTATGTAAAAGTTGCTGGAAAGACTGGAACAGCGCAACTTGGTACGTTAAAAAAATATATTAACTCTTGGGCTGTTGGATTTTGGCCAGCTGAAAAACCTAGGTATGCGTTTGCTGTAATAATGGAAAAAGGCCCGAGTGATGCTTTGTATGGATCAACTGCTGTAATGAGATTGTCATTGGACTGGATGAATATTTATGCTAGGCAATATCTTGCAGATTATGTGGCACCCAAAGTTGATGATGTAAAGGTGGACGATGTAAGCGCAGACTCTGCTAATGTTGCCGACCCTTCATTATCCGCAAGTTCAACTTTATTAATACAAAAAGCCAAAAATAACGATCTAAATACAAAAGGTAGTACATCAGCAAATCTAATTGAGATAGAGAGACCAAATTAAAGAAAGTCAAGCGAGGTTAGTTGAAATAACGTTGTTTGTAGGCGTAAAATAGTACAATATATATAAAAAAACAGTCTCTTGTCAAGATTAGATAAATAGATTATAATTGGCGCCTTATAAAAAATATGACAAAAACAGATTATTTAACAAAAGGAAAATTTGAGGAACTTGAAGCTGAGCTTAAGCATCTTAAGACTGTTAAGCGTAAAGAAATTGCGCTAAATCTTGAGTATGCAAAAGCTCTTGGTGATTTATCTGAGAATGCAGAGTATCATGACGCCCGTGAGTCACAAGCTGCGCTTGAAGATAGAATTGCACAGATTGAAAACGTTCTTGTAAATTCAGAAATAATAGAATCTCATCACAGTGATAAGGTTGAGATTGGTTCTATTGTGCATGTTAAAACTTCATTAAGTAAAACTGAGAAGGTTTATACTCTTGTTGGATCAGAAGAGGCTGATACTTCAGCTGGAAAGATTTCTTTCAAGTCTCCAGTAGGCCAAGCTCTACTTGGAAAGAAGAAGGGGGATAAATTTAAATTCAAAACTCCATCAGGAGAGATAGAGTATCATGTTATTTCTTTAGAATAGTATTCTGATCGCAGATCTAAAACGTGTTACTGGCTAATGATAAATAATAAAGGCGCATTCCCCGTAGGGGAATGCGCCTTTTGCTGTATCGGACTTTCACTAGCCCCGATGTGTAGTTTTTAAAAATTCCTCAAATGTTTTTTCTCCAGTACAAAGCTTGACTGCTGCGATTCTGCGCCAGCTCGCATTACTGTTGATTATGCTTGAAATTAATCTGCAAAACCAACCCATTTTCAGACGTCTTTCAGTAATCTTTAAAACATATTTGACGAGATGTGCAGAATTAAAACATCCTTCTGTGCCATCGTGAATAAAATCATTTCTGTCCCTTAAGGTGTATCTTAATGTGTGCCCAGTAGGTACGCCATGTATCACGTTCCGTTTATCATCAAGTAGTATGAAGTTGTATCTTTCCTCCACCCTACAACCATGGCAGTCAGCCTTTTGATGGATAACACCGACTTCAATAAGTGTGTCTTCTAAAGTCATTGTTTCGTTTCTGAAACATAAGCCACGAAAGCAGTCGTGAAATGGCAAAAGAGCTTTTCCACAGGACTTATTTTGATGGAGATTGATACCAGTGTGTACAGAATCTGAAAATGGTACACCGACCCGAGAGCTTGGAGCCGCTAATTTGAGAACAACCCGCCCTGCATCTCGTCTCTTGTTGGGTTCCAACCTCGCATCATTATACTCCTTGTTTCGTAAGATAATCCTCTCATTTTGTTTTTTAGCCTCAATCAATCTACTTTGTGCACGGGACCTTCTCCGGCGAGAATCAGACGACTTTTTGTTTGAGTTCATCTATTTGGCTTTTTGGTTTGTGTTTGTGATTGCAGAATTTCCAAAATATACCCTTGTCTAGGAGCTGTATTTCTAGTTACAAATAGTATATTAAGCCACCAATATTGTAAATGGCAATATTATTTGCGTCACCGCTTGTAGATTCAAAAGTTATGCACAAGATATTTCATAAAGGAGTTTGCAAGTGGGAAGTAAGTGGTATAAAATAGTAACTAAGTGGGAAATAGTGGTAAGGATTGAGAATTGAGAAATACGTTGCAACTAAGCCATAAAAACCATGAAAGAAAGAATATGTTAATAGGAGAATATACACACAGCCAAGATGACAAAAAAAGAATCTCTTTACCTGCTAAATTCAAGAAAGAGATTGGCAAAAAAGTTGTGGTAACTCACGGCCTTGATAACTGTTTGTTTATGTTTTCAATCAAGGAATGGGAGAAAATCTCCGAGAAACTAGGTTCACTTTCAATGGGGCAGGCTAGTAGTAGAGGTTTCAACAGAATGTTCCTTGGAGGAGCTGTTGAATTAGATGTCGATGGCGCAGGCAGAATACTTGTTCCAGATTTCTTGAGAGAGTATGCAGGACTTTCTGATAAAACTGGAAAGGTGGTATTTACCGGCGTATATAACAAGATAGAAATTTGGGATGAATCACGTTGGAAGGCTTACAAGCTTGAAAACCTGAAGCATGTCGATGAAATCGCTGAGAAGTTAGGCGAAGTTGGTGTAATCTAAAAATTATGACAAAACGCAAAACTCAAAAAGGAAAAAAGACAGGAAAGCGGGAAATTAGGGATAAGAAGGAATTCGTTAGAAAGGAATTCACAAGACATATCCCTGTTCTTTTACAATCTGTGCTAGAACAATTGGACTTAAAAAAAGGTCAGGTATTTATTGATTGTAATCTTGGTGACGGTGGTCACAGCGAGCAAATAGCAAAACAATTGGATGGAGATGTAACTATTGTTGGCTTTGATTTAGACCATGATGCAATTGATAGGGCAGCTTCAAATTTTGAGATAGCTTTTAAGGATTTAAAAAATCGGCCAAATATAATTCTTATAAATGACAATTTTAGAAATCTTAAAAAGGCTTTAGACGATAAGGGGATAGAGACTGCTGATGCAATACTTTACGATCTTGGGCTTAGTTCTTACGAGCTGGAACAGTCAGGTAGAGGGTTTAGCTTTAAGAAGGATGAACCATTACTTATGACTTTTGCAAACGGAGGAGAACACCCAGAATCACAGCAAAGTAAGAAGATGATATTGGATAAGGAAGCAGATACAAGTTTTAACGCTGAAGACATTATTAATGATTGGGATGAGGAAAACATAAAGACAATCATTGAGTCATACGGCGAAGATAAGTTTGCTTATAAGATTGCACGAGGAATTGTTAATGCAAGAGCGCTTGAAAGAATCACAACAACATCAAGGCTTGCAGAGATAATTAAGGCTTCTGTTCCATCATTTGCAAGACATGCAAAAACGCATCCAGCAACAAAAACATTTCAAGCACTGAGAATTGCGATTAATGATGAACTTAACGCACTCACAGAGACACTTCCACAAGCAATAGATAAATTGAAACCTGATGGGAAGCTTGTAGTCATCTCATATCACAGTCTTGAAGATAGAATCGTCAAAACAGCATTTAAAAAGTTTGAAGAAGATGGCCTAGGAAAGATTATTACAAAGAGACCAATTGTTCCAGCAGAGGAAGAAACAGACGAGAATCCAAGGTCAAGAAGTGCAAAACTCAGAGTGTTTCAAGCAAATTAATAATTAAAAGAGGAGTAAGACTCCCAAAAAAAATGACAACAAAAGTAACAAATACAATAAATATAATAGACAGAATTTCAGTAACATTGTTCTGGTCTTTTTTGGCTGTTTTTATGTTTCTTATGGGAACATATGGATATATGGTCAATAAAACTGTTTGGAATGCTTTTGATAAGGATCAGTCTGATGAACAAATTGTGGCCTTAAACTCAAAGTTAGGTGATTTGGAATTTCAATATATGTCATTATCTAATAATATTTCAATTGAGAAAGCTTATGAATTGGGCTTCCAAAATGCATCTGCAAATACCATATTTGCATCTCGTGAATTTGTCTCAAAGAACGTAGCAATGAAATAATCGTAATTATAAATTACAGGTGGCGATGAAGTAAATAATAAAGTAAAATGAATAGTAATGTTAAAATCTAGAATCAGATTAATCGCGTTTGCTATATTGGCTTTCTCCGTATTACTTTTTATCAAACTGTATATGTTACAGATTGTTCAATCTGATGATTTTAGACAAAGAGCAGACAGACAATATCAAAAACCAGCAACAGCTTTTAATAGAGGTACTATTTTCTTTACACAAAAAGATGGCACACAAATTTCTGCAGCTTCACTCAAAACTGGTTTTATTTTAGCGATGAAGCCGGCCGCTGTAAAAGCAGGAAACGCAGAGGATATTTACACTAAATTGTTACCTTTTATTCCTGAGTTGGTTCACGATGATTTTATAGCTAAAGCAAACAAGTTGAATGACCCATATGAAGAGATTAGAAAGAAGGTTGACCAACAAACTGGAGAAGAAATTATTGCTCTAAAATTACCAGGAATAAGCTTGTACCAAGACAAGTGGAGATATTACCCCGGGGGATCTTTAGCTTCAAATGTTTTAGGATTTATGGGTTATAAGGGTGATACATTTGCTGGTAGATATGGACTTGAGAGAGCGTATGACGATGTTTTAAGTAGGACTCAATCTGATGCCTATGCAAACTTCTTTGTGGAGACATTTTCAAATATTAAGAAAACCGTAATTGATGGAAAATCATTAGAAGGTGACATTGTTACTACAATTGAACCAAAAACTCAGGCTTATGTTGAGGAGATGATTAGTAAAATTAATAAGCAGTACTCATCAGAAAGAACTGGCGCTATTATTATGAATCCACAGACCGGCGACATATACGCCATGGGTTTGAGTCCATCGTTTGATCCAAATGATATAAGTAGTGTAAAAGACCCCGTTCTTTTCAGAAATGACCTAGTAGAAAGTGCATACGAAATGGGGTCTATTATGAAGCCTCTAACAATGTCTACAGGAGTGGATACAGGCAAGGTTACATCCCAAACCACATACAACGATACGGGTTCCGCAACTTTTAATAATAAAACTATTTCTAACTTTGATAAAAAAGGAAGAGGTGTGATTACACTTCAATGTGCGTTGGCAAAATCACTAAACACTGGATTTGCATTTGTTGAACAAAAAGTTGGTAATGAGGTATTCTCTAATTATTTTAGAAATTACGGGCTAGGTAATAAAACAGGAATTGACTTACCAAATGAAGCGTCAGGTTTGATTGATAACCTAAAGACAAATAGAGATCTTGAGCATGTTACAGCTTCATTCGGTCAGGGAATTTCTGTTACTCCAATTGAAACTATTCATGCGTTTTCAGCTATTGCAAATGGGGGAGTAATGGTTAAGCCGAGACTTGTAAAAGAAATAAATTATAAGATTGGAACTTCTAAAAAAATACCAGTTCAAATGGATGCTCGAGTTATAAAGGAGGACTCTGCGCTTGAAGTGGTAAATATGATGGTTAATAATTTTGACACATCACTAAAGAATGGATTATATAAGAATCCAAATTATACAATTGGAGTTAAGACAGGTACAGCGCAGGTGGTTCGTGGTGGAAAGGGATACTCCGATAGTATTTATCTTCACTCATTTGTTGGATTTTTACCCGCATACAATCCACAGTTTTTAGTTTTTATTTATACCGTGAATCCAAAGGGAGTTAGTTATTCATCTGATACGCTAGCGATTCCTTTTATCGATTTATCTAAGTTTTTAATCAGTTACTATCAAGTGGCACCAGATAGGGCGCCAGCTGGCGTAGATTTGGCAGGCACGGGCACAAGCTCAACACCTTCTGCTACATTTGTACCAGTAGGAACTGGAAGAGTTGCACCGCTCAATAAGACTGCGCCTAATGGAAAGAATTGTATCTAGTTTTAGTCGCCCCCCCCCACAATTTTTTTTACACCATTTTCTCAACCATTGACGTATATTTTAATCAATGGTATTGTTTTCCCTGGTCATGAGGACCTTTGATAACATGAATATTCAGTCTACACAATTGGGCCATCCATTACGGGTGGCAGGTGATTTGCAAACTAAACAACAAACCAAAGCAGGGTGTGGTCCTGCGACAAAGGAGTACGGACATTGCCGTGCTTCAGACGTGAAAAGTGCCTTAGGGGAAGGGCGTATGTTCTTTCCTCGGCACTGCCCTTATCTGTTTAAGGATACTGTTCCCAGTCACGAAGATCAGACCAATTTGGAAACTATTGATCTGAGCTCAGACTACATTGAGAAGATGAAGACGAGGTCGTTTGAGCACATTCATTTATTTGCAATTCCACGGATTGGGGTGTCCCAACTTGTGGATGCACATCCGGGCTTGTTTGGTGACATCTCTGGACTTCCTGAGGGTTGCCGGGGAATCCCTGAAAATAATGAAACCAGGAGTTGGCGTTGGTACCTTGCAAGCCGGGTGCTCAAAAATAGTTCATCAGGCGGAGACTTGAATCTAGCCCGATTAATCTATTTGAACGCTCTCTATTATCAAGAAGCAAAACGGTTCTACTTCCCCGGACGTGTCATTTGTGACACGGGCTTTGGCGGAAAGATAGCTGTTTATTTCCGGGATAATGCGGAAATCACAATTCCAGCATGCAATGGATTGATTCAAGGATCCCATGTCTACGGCGTGGGAATTGGTCCAAAGCGATAGTCCGTAATCTGTTCCCGGCGCCAACACGATGTTGGCGCCGGGATTTTTTTATAATATTTTAATTCTGAAACTTTTAGGATTTAATAAAAGCACTACAATCATAGAGTATTGATTTAAATCACAAGGTTTGACTTTTATAATACAAAATGGCATTGTTTTCATGGATAAACAAATATCTAAATGAGAACCTTGCCAATTAAATCGTCGGTTTGGACAACTCGGTCAAAGAAACTTGGAAGTTCGACAATCAACAATCAAATTGAAATCAAGAAGGAAAAAAGAAAAAAAATTCACAAGAAGAAAATCTTAAGATGTGCATTGAGTTCTGCTGAAAAAGTACTGGGAGCAAACAGGGTTTTTACGGAAACTCATTGCCCTCAAGAAATTAAATTGCAGATCGAGAATGTAACTCAGTTGGGTGGAAGGAGGATTCCAACTTCTCTTCGTTTATTGAGGGAGGTGCGCGAAAGCGTTTGTCTTTTCTATATCCCTACTGGGATATCAGTTTCATTAATGCAAAAATCTTTTCCGAAAATGTTTGGAGATCTCAGCGGCCTGATTCCGGAAATTGAATGTCTGGAATCTTTCGATGAAAAACCATGGAATTGGTTTGCTGTCTTAAAATGCATAAGCTTTGATTCTCCAAAAGTTCTTTTGCTGATTGAAGTTCTGTACATTCACATTGCATACCGCCTGGCAACAGGCAAGAACTTCTTTAATGATTCTGCTGTTGTGTGTTATGCATTAGAGCCTAGGTCAACTGCAGTAGCTGTTTTTTTCAGTCCAGAAGGTGTAATCTCTATTCTAAAAGGGAATCATCTTCTTGATGTTCATGGTTACGTGGTAGGGAAGATGCTCTGAAATTCTCCGCCTATAGAAATCGCATATGAAAATTGAAAATAGTAAACCAAAATACAAATACAACTGATCGTATGAAAACTGGACCTACAAACAAAAAATCAGCTTGGCCAAAACGGCAAAGGAAATCATCGCGGAAGATAAGGACTCGAGACCTTATGTGGAGACGGCGCGTTGCTCATGAGGACGCCTCCAGGTTTTGTGGTTCTAAGTCGTGCAACTCTTTTATTAATAACGGAAATGTTCCGTTTAGAGAGGACCATGACGATTAATCTATTTTCCCGTGTCACCATGTTCACGGTACTCAGATAAGGCCTAGGGTCTTATCTGAGTCTCAATCAAGCCTCGGCGCCATTATATGGTGCCGAGGCTTTTACTTTACCCAAAATAGGGGATTGATAAATATCAAATTTTGTGCGATATTAGTAGAGCTAATCTAAACAAATAGCAAACATGGCCCTATCGTCTAACGGTTAGGACGAAGCCTTCTCAAGGCTTAAATCCGGGTTCGATTCCCGGTAGGGTCACAATTTTTAAGGAGTGCAACGACAGTAAAAAAGTGATGCCGATGCACCCAGACTTTTTCAAGCGAAGCGAAGTAAAAGACGTTGGTGCAGGCGGCGCACACTAGAGCTGAACATGTGGACGTTGTGAACATCTGTGCTATGATTTGAATATATGAAGAACATACAAAAGGGATTCCTTGTGCCAGTGCTTTTGACTATTATTGCTTTGTTGGTAGTAGGCGGTGGTGTTTATATTTATACCAATAAGAAAGCTGAAGCCCCAATATTACCTGACAGCTCTCGTACAAATACAGAAGTTCAGACAACAGCTCAAGCTAAACAAGAGACCAAAAAGGAGGTGATCAATACTCAAAATACGCCAACATCTGATACCACAGAACCATGTACGAACAACGGTTCGATGGGTAGTATAAAATGTAAAGTTCCGGAGATAAAAGTAAATGGACCAAAGGAATTGGATTTGAATCAAAAAGGTACGTGGACGGTCAATGCTTTTAGTCCAAATGACAAAGGTGAGGGTAGTACTTTAACTTATTCTGTAAATTGGGGTGATGGCACTGCAGAGTATGAATTTGGAGAATTGTATCCGCCATTTTATCACGCTTATTCAAAATTTGGTGATTTTAATATAATAATTACAGCGAGAGATAGCACTGGCGCGAAAACCATAGAAAACATAAGTGTCAGTGTAATAAACTCAACATCTCCTGGGTTAAATACTACAGCTAGTAAAACTGTTGGATGGAAAACCTATGACTCTGGTAGGGGATTTTCGTTTAAATATCCATCGACATTTTCTGATAATGGTAATTCAACACCACAAAAAATAATTTTTGCTTATAATGACCAAGGTCAGAGGTATCTTTCAATCGCTGTTGACGACTTAAACACATCGCTTGAACAAAAAGCAAAAGATATTATTTCAGCGAAGCAGTCAATAGAACAAGGTGCGTTGCCTCTAACAATATCTTATAAGCCATATCAGATTGGTAGGATTAATGGATTTCTAATAACGACCCAAGCGGGAGATGTCTTGCAAAACACAGATGAAATATTTATTACACAAATATTAAATAATCAGACTCTTAGCTTCAGTTATTCGTATCAAGGTGTAAATAAACTAAACGATACTTACTACAATCAAATACAGACGATAATTTCAGCATTGAATTAAGTATAAGATAATAATTCTTTTCTGAGGTTTATGATGCTCGACCGAAGGGCTAGCAGTTCGGAAAGCCATGTTTTGGGGTCACAATTTTTAAAATAGGACGATTGTAAAAAGTAATTTATTAAAATTTATTATTTAGTGAACATGTTGATACTTTGATATAATGTACATATGAAAAAAGGGATTTTATTAATCGCATTAGTGGTATTTTTATTAGTGGTTAGTCTATATTTATTTTTGGGAAATAGTAGAAAAATTACAGAAGATATTATAAATGAGAATACAGTCATCAATCCAGAAACTGTACTTGCTAATAAGGGTATAAAAGTTATTTACCAACAAGAAGAAAATACAAACGGAAATTCTACTAGTACATTTAATTTTACAAAAATTAATGCTGATATGTTGAATTCTGGAATAAAAATACCTATATTATTACCTCAGAAAATCGATTTTGCAGTAAATGGAGAAAAAATCCAAGCTGAATATACTGTAACTGAAGATGTTGGATATAGGGTTAATGTCTCAACTTTAGTACCAGAAAATGGTAATTGCAATGGTGCTGAATTCTGCACCGTGGCGTATTTTGAGGGGAAGAAAAATACTGCAAAGGATATTGGAGGATTTGGATGGGAAAAAATAAAGATAAATGAAAATTTGGATGCTTATTATTTTAATGAAAGCTCTCGCACTACGCCTACTTTAGAATTTATTTATAATGGTAATTTATATACCTTCCAAATAAAAAATAAGAGCAAGGTGGAGGTTCTGTCTTACGTTAGAAATATATTAGATGACAGTTTTACTTATAAGCTTAGAGATAGCTATTATCACGCAAGAGATGTTCTAAAACAAAACGGGTGGTTGGCAATTATTCCATCAGTATATGAGAACGAATCTGGTACAATTCCTTCAACGACAACACCCATAGATACTGAATTCCCCGAAATATCGTATTGTGGATCTGGGGTAAATGCGATTTGTACAGTTGATTTCAGGAAAGGACTTTTTATAAATCATCTTGATCTACAGCACAGTGAATCAAATGAAGCTTGGTTTGTTGTTGGGTCAGAGTGATATTTAATTCCATTTGTAACATGTTCCTTGCCTTCAATTCATATATACCCTATAATCTCATCGTGTTAAGAAATATAAATATTATAAATACAACTTGGTGGGCAACTCACATTAGTGGGTAGCTTTTGTTGTATTTATAATTATCTCCTTAAATAACAAAAACTCCCACAGATTGTGGGAGTTTTTGTTTTATCTATATGACTAAATTTATTTTTAAAAATCATTGTACTGAATTTTGGCGTAACTACTAAACGTCTGCTGTTAGTTAGTTATTAAATAAATAAAATTATATGAACAAAGAAATAAAATCGTTAAAAAATTTACCGGATATAGATGGGTATTATGGAGAGTTTGGAGGAAGTTTTGTACCTCCTCAATTGGCTGAGGTGTTGAAGGAAATAGAAAGGGAATATTTAATTGCAAAAAATGATCCAGTATTTCAGAAGGAATATCTAGATTTACTAAAGAACTATGTTGGAAGACCATCGCCTTTGTATTATGCAAAAAATTTAACTGAAAAACTTGGTGGAGCAAAAATATATCTTAAACGTGAGGACCTAAATCATACGGGTGCACATAAGATAAATCACTGTATTGGAGAAGCTCTACTGGCCAAAAGAATGGGTAAGAAAAAATTATTAGCAGAGACTGGAGCTGGGCAACATGGAGTTGCTCTTGCAACAGCTGCGGTACTTCTTGGTCTTGAATGTGAAATTCATATGGGTTCAATTGATATAGAAAAAGAACACCCTAATGTTATAAGAATGAAATTATTAGGTGCTAAAATTGTTGAGGTCACTTCTGGTGGAAAATGTCTTAAAGATGCAGTGGACAGTGCTTTTATCAAGTTCATGAATGAATATAAAACTACTTTTTTTGCTATTGGATCAGTGGTCGGACCCCATCCATATCCAATGATTGTTAGAGATTTTCAATCAATTGTTGGTAGGGAAGTTAGAGAACAAATAATGGAGCAAGAAAAAAGATTGCCGGATTATATTATTGGATGTGTTGGAGGGGGATCAAATGCGATTGGTTTATTTCATGAATTTCTTGATGATACAGTTAAGCTAATTGGAGTAGAGCCTGCTGGAAAAAGTGATAAGGTTGGTGAACATGCTGCGACTATTACACATGGCACGACTGGTGTAATACACGGAATGAAAACGATTGTTTTACAAGATGAAAAAGGGGAACCGTCGCCGGTTCATTCAATTGCATCTGGATTAGATTATCCTGGAGTTGGGCCGATTCATGCATATTTAAAAAGTATAGGAAGAGTAGATTATGTTGGAGCCTCTGATGATGAATCTCTCAGGGCCTTTCTTGAGCTATCTAAGGTTGAAGGAATTATTCCAGCCCTTGAAAGCGCTCATGCAGTAGCTCATGTAATAAAGCTTGCTCCAGCATTGAGTAAGGATGAGATTATGGTTGTTAATATTTCTGGCCGAGGAGATAAGGATATAGATTATGTTGCTAAAATATTGGAGATATAGATTTATTTTATAGCCAGTAATTTAAAATCGAAAAAATTATCAAAACCGTCAGCAGTGGCGGTTTTGCGTTTAGTTTAAAATAGTATAGTATAGCCAATGGAGTTATGAAAACGATTGATCCATTCAGAGATATTGCTCCTGCTGAAGTCAGGAGAAGATTGAGCTCAAAAAAACTTGGACGTTTTAATGAGCTTAAGGTGATATATGCACTCGAAACACTGAAACCTTGGTGGTATGAGGAGTGCTGTGAATCAGATGATAATGAAGATCATTGTGGTGTAGATCTTTGGATTCGACACAAGGTAATCGGTTGGGTACGATTCCAAGTGAAGAGTTCTGTACGTGGACTTATTGGTCACTTTAAACAATCAATTAGTCACGAGAAAGAGGGATGCGGTATTATTCCATGTGTAGTGTCCAAACCTGAAAGCACGCTAGAAGAGATAGTTGGTCAGCTCGACTACGGATTCAGGTTTGAAAGAACTCATGGTTTACTTTCGAAAAAAAGAAGGGCCTTTAAGAAGCTTAAACGTTAACAAGGAGGTACAAATATATAAATCCCCCGAACCGCAGAGCGGTTCGGGGGTTCATTTGTACCCATATTTAATAATTTCAATTCATGCTACCATTTCCATAGTATGAAAGAACGAACTGGTACAATTGTTTTTGTAATCAAGGACGGAATGGTTCTTTTGGCAAAAAAGACTCGAGTTCTTGGAATTGGGCTGTGGAATGGCTACGGTGGAGGTTTTGATTCAGAGACGGACCAAGACCTTGCCGATTGCGCAGTCAGGGAATTTGGAGAAGAAAGTGGAGGCGCATCAATTTGCAAGAGCGATGTGGAAAAGGTGGCTTATATTGAATTTCATAATGGCGACAGCTTTCTTTTTAAAGCCCATGTATTTATTGTAAACAACATTATTGATATACCGACTGATTCAGGTGAAATGATTGAACCGACATGGTTTTCAGTTGATGAACTACCACCAAAGGAACAATTTATGGATTCTGATATGCACTGGATTCCTCGTATTCTTAAAGGAGAAAAATTGATTGCCGACGTCTGGTATGATGGCAACTTTAATCTCACAGAAAGAGGCGTTGAAATTAAAAAAGTAGATGTCCTCGATTGAATTTAATACTCCCGGTGTCAGTAACGCAAAACTGACGTATAACACCCGACTTAAGCGTTGTCTTAGGGGGTGTTTTTAATTACATTATAAAGAAAGTACAAAGTAAATAGGTATTATTTATGTTAAGATATATGAGAAGTAATCGCTAAAATATAATGAAAAAATTCATAGAATGGTATGGTTGGTATGGAATGGTTGCAATAGTATTTGCCTATATTCTAATAAGTTTTTCTTTCATTAGCCCAAATAATGTCTGGTATCAAATTCTTAACGGAACAGGCGCGTTAGGAATTGTTCTTGTATCCTTCCAAAAAAAGAACTATCAGCCAGGAATTCTAAACATAATCTGGACTGCCGTTGCACTTATTGCTATTTTTAAAATAATTTTTTAGATTTAATCACTTCTCGGTCATCTGTATTTTTCCTGCTATACTAAAAATATGAAAAAAGTATATATAGTTCATGGCTACACAGGAACCCCTGATGGTAATTGGTTTCCATGGCTAAAATCGGAATTGGAAAAAATTGATGATGTGACAGTAAAAGTTTTAGCAATGCCAAATACTGATCACCCAATATGTTCTGAATGGCTACCTTATATACAATCTGAGGTATTGAATCCTGATGAAAATACATACTTTGTAGGTCACAGTTTGGGTTGTATTACAATTGTGCAATATTTAAATAATTTAAATCCTGAAATAAAGACTGGTGGGGCAGTTCTTGTTGCAGGCTTTGTGAGTCCTATTCATTTTACGGAATTAAATAGTTTTTTTGATATTCCTTTGGATTTTGAAAAAATAAAAAGAGTGGCAAATAAAATCATCGCAATAAGTTCAGACAATGATCCTCATGTTCCGTATTGGCAAGCTGAAGAACTTGAAACAAATCTTGGAGCAGAACTATATACCATACAAGGAGGACAGCATTTGAATAAAAAAGCTGGATATAAAGAAATTCCCCTAGTATTGGAGAAAGTTGAGGAATTAATGGGTTTGTAATACCTGACTTGAACCTATGTAATCATTTGGTCGTAAATTATCAATTGTGCTATTATTAGTCTATGAATGAATCATCACCAGAAAGCAAAAAACCAGTATTATCAGTAGAAGAAATGGGGTTAGTAAACTCAGTTGAGGTAAGAATGAACTCTATAGAATTATATATGGCGATAGTTGAAATGAAACAGGAAGAATTGATTAAGATGAATAATTATTTAGAAGAGTCATATAGAACATTCTTACCAAAAGTAGATACTGAAAATTTACATTCAACATATGAAGAATTTGCAGATATGATTAAAAGAGGTGATGAGATGCTTGCCTCATCAGTTTCTAGAAAAATGGAGGGATCAGTCAGTGGTAGGTACATACTTACAAAAAAAGAGCTTGAGGATTGGAAGGCTAATATTGAGATATTAAAAAACCAAACAATTCCTAGGTTGAAAGAAGAAGGCCTTAAGGACCAGGTTGATTTGTTGGAAGATGCAATTATGGCGTCAGAAATTAAAATCGCTTACGATTATGACGTTGCAAAATAGAGCCGAGAATAAGCCAATTATAAACAAAGCTATAAAAACCTTACTAGCTTTTGTTTTTATTTTTAATGTATCTGCCGGTTTATATATGCCAATAATTGCGATTTTTATTACGCAAAATATAATAGGTGCAACTTTGGCTACTGTTGGTGTGTCAATCGCAATCTATTCTATTGTAAAAGCTATATTTCAAATCCCAATTGCTAGAAGATTAGATATTGCAAAAGGGGAGAGAGATGATTTTTACGTTCTGCTTTTAGGTATAATATTAGCAATATTCTACAGTCTGGCATATCTGTTTATTAAAAATATTAATGATCTATATTTCTTACAAATTTTAACAGGTATTGCAGATGCTTGTATTTTTGCTGCTTATTATGCAATATTTTCTCATCATATTGATAGAGAGAGTCAGGGTTTCGAATGGAGTTTGTTCAGTGTTGGAGGCCTAACTGTTTCTACATCAATTGGAGGGTTGACTGGTGGCTATATTGCAACGGTATTTGGCTTTGAAGCTGTATTTATTCTAGCTTCCTCACTGAATATTGTTGCGGCACTTGTATTACTGATTTTATTTCCGTATGTTAAAAATTTCAGATTTGCCGGACATTACAAGAATTTAAAAATTGGTAAAAGATAATAAAAATGAAAAACACAATTAAAACAATTTTCGTCGATGCTGGAGGAGTACTATATTTGAACAATAATGGTATGGCCTGCCTTAACGCGGAGCTTATACAGTTTATAAAAACTAATCAGGAAAAATATATTTTTGTTCTTATCTCAGATACTGATTTAGATCTTGATGATACTCTCAAAAAAGATGGCATAGATAGATTATTTAAACTGGTAATGACCTCTGCAAAGGCTAAGTTAAGTAAAGACGAACCTGAAATATACAGACAGATTTTGTTTACTATGGGTTTGAAAGCCAAAGAGGTTGTATTTATTGATAATACACAAATATTTCTCGACGCTGCATTTGCACTTGGCATTAACACTATTCTTTATGATGGAGATTTTGCTAAAACAAAAAAGGAGATCGAGAGTATCGAACAATAGATTGAGTTAGGGTTGAGATTAGGTATTGCTGGGTCAAATACTATTGTGTCTGATTCCAATTCAACTAGTCAAAAAACTCAGGTGACTGAAATCTAGTTAACGCACACTCCGTGGCGTTTTTAAACTCGTCAACTCTATTATATAAACCCTTAGATAGAATACCGTTTGTACCATCAAGTTGTCTTATTGAATCAGTTGAATCCTTCATCAACTCCTTCATGAGTGGACCAAGTTCTTGGCCTTCTTCAATTTTCTTCTGAATACTAATTGGTAATTGCATTTTTGCACTTGATCCAATTCCTGTTTTGCCGTTTTTGTCTATGACAACAACAACTCCTGCCAAGAACATTCCATAATCATTTGTATCAACATATCCTTCCATTCCAATATAATAATCTGCATCTTCATGTTTTAGTTTGGCGTTGTTTGCCCTGTTCATTGCTCCTTCAATTCCTTCAGCTTCTGATAATGGTTGTTCAGAAATATCTGAATCAAATTTCTCATTAATAAGTGAAAAATCTGACCAAACTCTATTAAGTACGCTCTCTACTGCTTGAACTTTAGCTTTATTTTCTGTGCAGATTATTATTTTCATATTTATTTAATTAGTTATGTGTTTAATCGATTGTAGCATAAAGGTCTTAAAGAAGGGAATCTAATTTTTTTTAATAGTTGACATTTTCTCCATGATATGGCATTGTCATAAATAGACAAGTTTGAAGTTTTATAGATATGTTTTGTGTCATTTGAGTTTTGCGATGAAGTCTGAAGGTATTTGCTAACATGAGGTGTTGCAAATAACTGGCTTCTAGTAAACTCAAATAACAATTAACAATAGAATTACTCAGAATGAATAGATTACTCACGCATCATAAAAAGCCAATCACTGATGTCCTTAGGATGGCTCAATATGCTCTGTACTGCGCCATGGTCAGACGCAAGGCGGATTGCTTGGAAAATGGAGTTCTGTTTCGAGATGATGAAACTTCTTATCGCGTTCTTGTCCCTCAGGATGATGAAAAGGGCGGATACGAGGTGTTCATTATTGCTGAACATCATTATGGCCCTCTGGCGAATAGGTTCTACGGAGAACCACCAGAAGGTAGTCTGATACTATCAGCAAAGTCAGTAGTTAAGGACTAATCATCCCAAGCTACAAACCCAGCGCATTCACCACTATGGTGAATGCGCTGTTCCTATATACGGAGCCTGTTGTATGGCTAAAGGAGGAGTTTTGCCTGTGATTTGCTTGACAGAATGAGCTAATCATGCTACTATTTCACGTAGATGAACAAACGTCGCTCTGTAAGTAAGGGCAACTTTGCAGCTGCGCTGCAGGTTGTCACCGCCGTGATTTTCCTTATGGTCTGTGCATTCTATCTGGACGGAGTCCGGAGAGCATTGCACGACCCGAGGTACGTAGAATTGGAGCGTCTGGCCAGTAAGGCCCAGACTGCAAGCAACAACTATGTGTTGTGCTTGCACACCTACGCCGAAGATGCTGGCACGGTTTGCCGTGATGACATCAAAGCAAAGGAGCTCCAAGCCTTCAGCGAACTCTCTGAGGTGGCTATGGCTACACCAGAGGACTTCGTACCTGCAAAGGTCTTCAGGTTACTTCACGATGGTCCTATCTGCTCAAGAGCAGTTAGGAAGACAGCGGACTCTGGTGGAAACACCAAGGTTCGATAACAATTTTAGGCTAGGTACTCTATACGTATCTTGCCTCAACAACCAACAAGGGCCGACGCGCAAGCGTCGGCCCTCTTTTTATTCCATTTTTGTAATACCTACTATGCAAACATTGCATCAACAACTGCCTTTACGTCTCCACCATCAGCTTTTCCTTTTAATTCTTTCATGCATGTGCTCATTAGAAGTCCTGCTTTTGTCTTATCTGTTGTATCAACTCCAAGCTCTGCTTTTTTAGCTTCTACAATCTTCTGAATTTCTTCACGAGACATTTGTGCTGGCATATAGACTTCAAGCAAAGCAAGTTCTGCCTTCTCTGAATCTGCAAGATCAGCTCTTCCTCCGTTTGTAAATTGCTCAATAGCATCTTTTCTTTGCTTAACAGCACGCTTTATAACAGCTATTGCTTCCTCGTCAGTTATTATGTCTTGAGGTTTCTTGCCAACAGCCACTAGTTCATTTGTAAAACCAGAAAGTAGACCACGAAGAGTCATCATTTTTACTGAATCTTTTGCTATCATGGCTTCCTTAAGCTCGGCTCTAATTTGTTCTGAGATTGTCATATTTTTTGTTGTTATTTGGATTGTTTAATTCTTAAGTTATTTGGTATAATCATTACCATGAATATATCTTCCAGCACAATTGCGGTTATTATTATAGCTTTATTGATAGTCATTATCAATATTGTTGTTCTGTTTATTTTGATGCGTAAGTCAGGCGCCCCAAAGGGCTTTAGCGAGGAAGAAAAGGCTATGTTCTTTGCCAAGGACCAATCAACTCAACAGATTATCCAATCCTCTCAGCAAATACTGTTACAGCAGTTAAATGAGCTATCTAGAAACGTAGACAGCAAGCTTGGAGATGTAGCAAAAACGGTGGACAATAAGCTGGGCGATGTTGCAAAGAATATGGATAACAAGATGTATCAATCGTCAAAAGAAATGAGAGAATCAGTGCAACATCAAACAACTGAATCTTTTAAGTTACTTAAGGATGTAACAGAGCGTCTTACAAAACTCGATGAAACTAACAGACAGGTTGTATCATTTGCAGATCAACTACAAAGCTTGCAGGATATATTAAAGAATCCAAAACAACGTGGAATTTTGGGTGAATATTATCTAGAAACACTGCTTAAGAATGTTTTACCAATAGGAAGCTTTCAAATGCAATATCCATTTAAAGATGGAACCATTGTGGATGCTGTTGTTTTTGTTAAAGATAAAATTATTCCAATTGACTCAAAGTTTAGTTTAGAGAATTACAATAGACTATCAGCAGAAAGAGATCCTATTGAAAAAGAAAAGCTAGAGAAACAGTTTAGAAATGATTTAAAAGCAAGAATCGATGAGACTTCAAAATATATTAAGCCTTCAGAAAATACTATGGAATTTGCTTTTATGTTTATTCCTCACGAAGCCATTTATTACGATTTGTTGGTAGCACAAGTTGGATCTGTTAAAATAAATACAAGAGATTTGATTGAATATGCGTTCAAAGAGAAGCATGTGATCATTACTTCACCAACATCCTTCCTCGCCTACTTACAGACCGTGCTACAAGGTCTAAAGGCACTACAAATTGAGGAATCAGCAAAGGAGATTAGAAAAAGGGTAGAGGACCTGGGAAAGCATTTGGGTGCATACGAGCAATTCATGCAATCATTAGGTAAGTCTCTGGGGACTACAGTGAGCCATTATAATAAGGCACACAGAGAGCTTGCGAAGGTAGATAAAGATGTTATGAGAATCACAGAAAGTGCAGTTACTGCGGAGATTGATCCTATTGTTATAGATAAACCGGCGATGATTACAGAAGAGGAATAAGATTTTGATTCTACTTTAATTGATTCAAATCTATAGGTGCAACGTATACATCCGGATGAAAATCTCTGTATGTATTTATTCCAAAATACATCGTCAGTCCGACTGCGATGATGATGACTATAAGCAAAATAAACTTTGCATGATCCTCATTCTTGGCAAGTTTAAGTGCTATCAAAAAACCCAAGATAGAACTTGGTCTTTTTTCTTTAACAGCTGGTGCTTTACCCAAAGATCTTCCATTTGGGCTAAACATTTGCTCTCCTGCTTTGTATTCTTCAAATTCTATAGGCATAAAGTTTAAAATATTTATTTAACTGGAGCAGGTGAACCTGTTGGTATTTCTGCATTCATAACCTCTTGTGTAGCTCTTTGTCTTGCCTCTGTTGGGTCAATACCTTGTTGTACGTATTCATTTGTCTTTTGCATGATTTGAACAGGTACAGGAAGGTTTCTTTGACCAGCTGGTGCACTTGGTGTGTAGTAGAAGAAATAATAAATTACACCAAAAGATGAAAGCAAAAATAAGGCTGAAAGAGCAAGCAACATGTTGTTCGCTGCCTTTTCTGACTTAATGATACCCTTTGTGATTAGAAAATTGACCATTGATGGACGTTTATCACTTTTTTGGAATCTAGAATACAATAAACTGCCATTACCTGGTGCTGGTGATTGCAAACTATCGTCAAATTGTAAATCGTTCATGATACTGCTATTTTAACATATAAATAGTGGTAATATAGGCCATTATCCACAGTAAGGCTAATTATCCACAAGGGGGCTTGATAATCCGCGCCAGTAGTGTATACTCTGTACCTATATGGCTATAACTAATAAAATATCACCTAAAATAGCGAGCGCAGAAGCGGCTTTTGCTGTTATTAAAACCGGCGCAAAGCAATACAGAGTTTCTGAAGGGCTTATTATAAGTATGGAAATTATGAAGGGAGAACACGCTCTAGGAGAAAAAGTAGAGTTTACAGATGTGCTTCTTAAGGATGACGGTAAAGCAACAACACTAGGAGCACCTATGATCCCAGGAGCAAAGGTTGTTGGAGAGATTGTAGAAATCGGAAGATCAGCAAAGGTTGTAGGAATGAGATACAAACAAAAGTCTCGTTCAAGATCAATGAAGTTTGGTCACAGACAACCTTTCTTTAAGGTTAAGATTACAAAGGTAGCGTAGGTTACTAAAAAGATAAACATGGAAAAACCGAGTCAAGCTCGGTTTTTTTGTTGGTAAATAATAAGTAATTTTTATGTAATTATACTAAATATTCTTTTTAATGTATAATATAGTGATGAAAAAAGTTGTATTTGCTCTGTCTGTTTTTATTTTCACGATTGTCTCAATACCAGTATTTGCTCAATCTAATAACTGGGCAGATTATGGACTATCAGAGGGGTCTGTTAAATATCTTACTGAAGCGGAAAAGCAAAATATACTTAATTCTCTTACGCCTGATCAGACAATTAAAAAACAAAAAGAGGAATTAGAAAAAACAGGATCATCATCTTTTCCTTTTGTACCAGGGTCGGTACTTTTGGGAAAAACACCAGATGCCAAACTAAGTTCAGAGGTTGTAAATTGCTTTGATTATTATACATTCGGAAGTGTTTCTGCTGACATGTCGTCTCAAAGCTCTAGTGCTGTCTCTGGTATGGACATGAATTTTTTTGGTAATATAAAGAATAATAATAAATATCCAATAGTACAAGGTACCTTATACGTTAAAATATTTAAAAATGTAGGAGGAGAAAAAAATCCTAATGGACCTGATGTTGTCGATCAATTTATTGCGGTTGATAATCTAGCGATTCCTGCCAATGGTTCTATACCAACGTCATTCACATGGAAAGTTCCTACTTATGCACAGAGTGGAGATTATAGGCTTGTAACTTTTTTTATAGTAGATAAAAAGTTCAATCTGCTCGGTCTATCGTTTACAGATGATGTTGTGGGAAATTCATTTAATTTCAAAGTTGATGGAGAAAAAACAGGCGTAATGTTTAACAAAAGTTCAGTGGTGATAAATGCTATTCCTTACTACTTCGCAGCTTATCCACCTCGTATTAAAAAGGAAGATGACGTAAAAATCTCTCTTTCTGTAGAAAATACAACAAAGATAAGGCAGGTAACACAAGTTAAATGGAAACTATACCAATGGGATAGCATTAACCCAAAAAATTTAATTAGAGAATTCACAACAGAAATTGAAATAGCATCATCATCGTCAAAAAAAATAGAATTATCAATTCCTGAAAAAGATGCACCTGTATATTATCTGGTTGGAGAGCTAGTTTACAAAGATTCAAAATCTGTTGTAGGAATTAGATTCGTAAGAGATGAGGTTGATAAGGTAAGACTTAATTTTCCCTCAATTACTTCTTTTCCATTAAAAAAAGGGGAGTCATCAACTTTGTTTACATGTTTGCATAATAGTGGTCAGTCTTCACAAGTCCCGAATAATAAGCTTCTGCTGGAAATTAAAGATGAAAAGGGTAAGGTTATAGAATCTTATTCCTATGAGGGTATTGTTACTGGAGACATGATGGCTGTAAAAAAAGACTTTATATCTAAGGTTGATTTAGATGTTTTTTCTGTTCATGCCGTACTATTCAATAATGACAAAATTGTTGATGAATCTACAATGAATTACGATTGTAAATTAATTGATCCTACAAAATGTAATAAAAGAATATTCTCACCAATATTTCTAACCATTGTAGGAATTATAGTATTATTTTTTGGTTTTATTTTTATTAAGAAATATAAAAATAGAATTAAGGAAAATATTATTTTACCTATTGTTATTTTGACATTTTTTCTGAATATTATATTTTTTCCACTAAATACGGTGGAGGCGATGACGACTATCTCATCTGATAAAACTGTTACTGCTGAGTTTTACTATTTCTGGAATAGATGGAGTTCTTCTGGTTGGTCTAGAGCATTAATAAACCCACAGATTAAGGTGGACTATAAAATTGAAATTATCGATACCTCGACTGGTTTGTCAATTAAAAAAGGTGATAATGTAAATGTTGGAACAACCATTAAGCTTAGTTTTTTAAAGCATGAGTCTACAGATATTTCCTGGACTGGTACTGGATATTCTCAGGATTCGCCATATGGAGATTGGGGTAATTCTATGCCAACTTATGTTAAAAACCCCGAATGTTTAGATAAGGATTATGTTAGTACTACGCTCTTCGAATATGTAAATTATAAGGCATATATACCTCTCATGATAAGTCCTCCTGTTGAATCAATTAGTAATACGAATAATATGTCTTGTGGTCAACTACTGAATGATGAAAAACAAGGTTACACAATGACATGTACTATAAATAGCGCTGGCGGTATTTCACCTATATTTTCTTTTGGACAAACTTCTGGAAAATTTTATTATAGATATTATGACCCAAGAACAGGATCAACTGGTTACCCCCCTTTGCCACTTATTCCTGGTTGTTATGGAAATAATATCCCACTGGAGACCCTTAAGACTCCTGCTACTATGTGGGCCAATCTTACAACAGCTCCGTATCAGTACAATATATCAGCCTCATCTTACACATATGATTTCACTGCAGTAGTACCGCCTCCAGTTAATAAATCGCCAAACCCTCCAACAGTAATTGGTCCGGATATAGGAAATACTGGCACACCCTATTCCTTTGCTGTTCAAGCGACAGATCCTGATGTAGGCGATAGTGTAAAGTATACTGTTGATTGGAATAATGATGGTGTTGGAGATACATACCTTCCGTCTACGGGGTTTGTTTCATCGGGATTAAGTCAAGATGCTAATAAAACATGGGGTTCATCGGGAAAAATTTCTTTTAAAGCTCGAACAGAAGATAATCATGGTGCAACCTCATCATGGGTAACACATAGTATTGATATAAATGAATTAATAAATGGTTCTTGTAATAACAGCATAAAAGATGCCTGTTATTTTGGAAATACCGTTGATCCCAGAGACGTGGGTTCTCAGTTTACCTGGGTATGTAGTGGGCTATATGGAGGAGCATCTTCAGGAACATGTTCTATTAATAAGTCCCCAATCAATGGCTCATGTAACAACAACGTAAAAGATGCGTGTTACTTTGGAAGTACTGGTAATTCTGCCGTGACTTCAACTCAATATACGTGGATATGTGGCGGTTTGTACGGAGGTGTGTCTTCAAGTGTATGTTCGATCAACAGACCTGCTGAAAGCGCGTCATGTGGAAATTTAGTTGATGTTTGTAGTGTTGGAACATTTCAACCTTCGATAGATTCAACTGATGCAGATATATGGAGTTGTCTTGGAATAAATGGAGGAAGCTCTCTGACGTGTATCCTTAAAAAACCAATAGTTGGAGAATATATTTTCAATCCCAGTACGACAGTCTCTGGGGGAAAATGTAAACTATATCTTAATGTATCTAATGTAAGTTTTTGTTATGTTAAGAACAGATATAATCAGGTAACAGTTCCATCTTCATCTCTTCCTGTTACAAATAGCTCTATTAGTATAAACGGAGGTATTCCTGTATCTGTAGGAACGCATACATTATTTTGTAAAGGGCTCGGTGAAAATTCAATAGAACAATCTTTAGGTAGCAGATCGTGCGTTATTAATGGTACATTCGGAGAGATTTAATGGTCAATACATAATTGTATATTGATAAAAAAGCAATTATAAAAGTATTCCGGTTTTCAGTAACATGAATGAAGTGTATTTTTATTAATGCCGATTCTCCAAGGCACTTTTCAATGTATCTCCATCAGAATATTCTAGCTCTGTTCCTGTTGAAAGACCTCGCCCTAGGGTTGTGATTTTAAAACCAGACTTTTCCTTTTGTGGTCTAAGTAGTGTACTCAAATAAAATGCAGTATGTTCACCCTCAGTGTTTACACTTGTTGCAATAATGATTTCCTTTAATTTAGATGGCACAGACTGCTCTGACAAAGTTGATGACACTGTGTCTGAAACAGAATCCAATTCTCTGGATAATTCTTCAATAGTTTCTTCCTCATTTTTTTTGCTTTCTGTTCCACATAATTCATTAATTCTATATAGTAATTCACCCTGTCTTATTTTTAAATGAGGTGATTCATCCAATATTGGAACAGTGTTTCCTAGGACAAAGTATAGACCGTTGTATGCTCTACTTCTCTCAACTGCAAGTAAGTCAATGTCCTTAACCACAATCATTAAGGTTGATTGATCTCTTGCTGGATTTGTACAAATTGGACAGGGGACAATAGCTTGTTTATTTTTGTTTTCAAAATATCTATAGCATTTGTCGCAAATAGAAATACCTCGCTTTATGTTTCCAATAGCATTAATTAGAGTAGCAACATCTTCTTCATTTTCTTGTAAAATATGATACACAAAACGCTTGGCCTGCCTTGGGCCAATACCTGGGAATTTCTTGAATATTTCTGTTAATTTATCTAGGGAGTCCATTTTTTATATTTTATGTTTTCGTCAGAGTCTGCTGATTCTGACGCGATCTTTATGCTTAAAAATCGCTTATTGCATATGCTCATCAAAATCGCCAAAGTCACTCTTCTCAATTGAAACGAATGATGTATGCTCACCGTCAAATTTAAGTTGAACAACACCAGTTGGTCCATTTCTATGCTTCTCAATCAAAATCTCAGCAATACCATCACGCTCATTGTGTTCCTTGTATCTATCTTCACGGTGAATAAACATAACAACATCGGCATCCTGCTCAATAGAACCTGAGTCACGAAGGTCAGATAGTCTAGGCTTACCACCACGCTGTTCAACGGCACGGGAAAGCTGTGAGAGGGCAAGTACGGGTACATCCATCTCACGTGCTAGGTGTTTAAGAGAACGGGAAATCTCTGTAATTTGTTGAACAAGGTTATCTGATGCCTTGGCGCCTGTTGGTGACATAAGCTGCAAGTAATCCACAATAATTAAACCTAAACCTTTTTCAGACTTGATTCTTCTAGCAAAACTTCTCATTTTAACGATGTTGTTTCCAGCTTGATCATCAATATAAATTGGTGCGTCATTTAATTTTCCAAGACCTTGTTGAAGCATGACGAAGTCATTATCGTTAAGATTCTTGGCGGTTCTAATTTTCCATGATTCAACACGAGAAGCTGCAGAGAGCATTCTTGAGGCAAGCTGCTGTGCACTCATTTCAAGAGAAAAAATACAAACTGGAATCTTTCCATCAACTGCGGCGTGCCTTGCAATGTCTAGCGCAAAAGACGTCTTTCCAACAGACGGACGGGCAGCAAGGATAATCAGGTCAGATTTTTGAAGACCTGCCAATTTTGAATCTAAGTCTTTGAATCCGGTAGGAACACCACGAAGTTCATCTGGAGAATTATGAAGTCTGTCAATATGATTCCAAGTTTCTTCAAGTGCACTCTTTAGGTCAGTGAATTTTTTTGCATTACCAACGTTTGTAAGTTCAAAAACTTTCTTTTCAGCAAGGTCTAGGATTTCGTCTAGGTCTCCTTGTTCATCAAAGCCCAATTGGGAAATATACTCTGATGCACCAATTAAATTTCTCATCATAAACTTCTTACGAACAAGTCCTGCGTAGTGATCAATGTTTGCAGAAGATGGAACAGAGTGAACAAGCTCAGTTAAATAACTAGCTCCTCCGACTTGATCAAGAATACCTTGCTCTTCAAGTTTGGATCTGACGGAAAGAAGGTCAATAGGTTCATGCTTACCTGAAAGTTCAAGCATTGCAAGAAAAATCATCCTATGTTTTTCACTATAGAAGGACTCTGCTTTAATTATGTCTGAGACGTCAAGGATTGCCTCCTGGCGAAGCATGATAGAACCAAGTACCGCTTGCTCAGCTTCAATGCTGTGTGGGGGAATACGCAATTCTCTTCTATTGTGAAAGGGTTCAACTTTTTGTGAGTTATATCCTCCTTTTCTGTATGTGTTAGTTTCTGTTGCCATGGTATCCCAATTTTAGCACATAAGAACAAATAAAAAATTATTATTTATCACTAAAACACATCAAAACGGAGTACAAGATGTTCACAAGGTGTGCATAAATATACAAAGACAAATAAAAATCTCTCGCCTTTGTGGGGTGAGAGATTCTACAGCCTTCCGTAAGGTTTTATTAAGCTTTTTTATGTTTTCTAGAATCCAGTAGATGTCTTTTTATTACCCTTGTCAACCATGACATAATCACTACAAATATGATGTAACCAATTATGAAGGGGTATGGGGATGAATACTCGCCAATTTGAGCTACTGCGTAAATTACAATTACAGTAAGCCATGAGACAGTTGAGATTGTTGAAACTAGAACAATTTCTTCTCCGTGATACATATGATGTTCAGATAAATGAGCGTGTTGATTCTGATGTCTTATTAGTGCTGGAATATGAACTCTTCTTAGGGTCATAGAACAAACGAGGGCTGCAATTGTAAAAAGAATTGTTACAAAAGAGAATGTTAAAAATTGATCTGGGATTGTTGCGGGGATTATAAACAGAATTAACGTTTGAATAAATAGTGCAATTATTGCAGCAGAGATGCTTAGTAAACTTAATCTTCTAACCATCAAAACTTCTTTTGGTCTAAGCTTACTGTGATTGAGTGATGCGATAAAAAACATGTCAATAATAAAAGCTGCAGCTGCACCAAGTGCAATTGATACGAGCTGTACGGTAGTGAGGGTGATGATGGTGTTCATATAGTAAATTATACAGCGATTCCCAAGAAGAGTCTATTTTTGATGCATTTCTTTATAAAATCTTCGGGTTCTCTTCATGTGTAAAATATATAATAACCGCATGAACAAAAATGAAAATATCAATGATAGTAAGAATAGGTCCAAAAGAGAGCAAAACTATGCTTTTATTGATGGGCAGAATCTATATATAGGAACGGTTAAGAAGGAAAATGATGCTTGGAGTATTGATCTAAAAAAATTTAGAATTTATCTTGCGGAAAAATATTTTGTCACACAAGCTTTTTATCATTTGGGATATGTACAAAACAGCGAAAGCATACAACAAATTTATGAAAAAATTCAAACTTCTGGCTTTGTATTGGTATTTAGACAGCATCATCAAAACATGGCTGGTTCTAAAAAAGGCAATGTTGATTCAGATATTGTCTTCGCTATTATGAAAAAAATATATAAGCATGAATTATTTGATAAAGTTATTCTAGTTTCTGGTGATGGAGACTATAAGAATCTGGTAGATTTTCTCATCGAAGAGAACAAGTTTAAAAAGATACTATTTCCTGATAAGAAAAGAGCTTCATCATTATATAAAAAAATTGGATCTAAATTTTATGACTTCCTTGAAAATATTAAAATATATATAGAAAGTGAGGTAAATAAAAAAGGCTCCTAAGGCACTTGCACCTTTCGGATCCTCTTTTGTCGTAATGCGTATATAATATATAAAAATAACAGTGATGTCAATCAAAAGAGGTTCTACAAGTAATTGTAAGTAAAATAATTAGATTATAGAGATTTTTGGTTTTGTATCATTTCCTGTATCCTCAACTTTATAACCTAAATCATTAATTTTCATTCTGATTAAATCAGCCTCTGCCCAATTCTTTTCCTTACGAGCTTTTTCCCTTTCTTCAATGAGAGCCTTCACTTCTTCAGTTAGATCCTCGATAACACTTTCTGTGGCTTGAACCTTGTCTTTTGCGGATTGAATTATGTTTAATCCAAGAACATTATCAAATTGTTCAATTAATTGTAGTTTTTCATTGTTCTCAATTTCCACATCCTTCAGAAGTGACCATACTAAAGCAAGAGCTTTGGGTGTGTCTAGATCATCGTTCACAAACTTCAAAAAATTATTCTTATATTCCTTAAATGTGTCAGATTCTCCATCTAGATATTTACCAGCGTCTGCAATAAGTGAAGCTGTAGAGTCTATTAATTTTGAATATGCGCGGTTGGCATCCTCTAGTGCTGTATGTGAGTAATTGATAGCAGTGCTGTATCTTGCTGTAAGCAGCCAGTATCTATAAGCAAGAGGAAGAATACCTTTCTCTTTTAATGTGTCTATTGTAATAAAAGTACCAGCGGACTTGGACATTTTTCCACCTTCAAAAATTAGAAAAGCATTATGTAGCCAAAAGTTAGCAAGGGGAGCACCACCATGCGCACATTCTGATTGTGCAATTTCGTTATTATGATGAACTGGGATGTGGTCAACTCCACCTGTATGAATATCGAAACTATCTCCCAAATATTTTGCAGACATTGCAGAACATTCTATGTGCCAGCCGGGAAAGCCTTTTCCAAATGTAGTATCATATCCTAACTTGTCATCAAATTTCCAAATAGCAAAGTCTTTATAGTTTCTTTTTTCTGAATCTTCACCAATTCTACTTTCATCCCCAGCAGTTTGCCCCAGCTTTCCATAATCAGCTTTTTTTGAAGTATCAAAATATATTCCTTTGGATGTTTTATATGCGACATCTTTATCCAGCAGAATATTTATCATATCTACATCTTCCTTTATATGATCACTAGCAAAAGGGTATGTTGATGCACTTAGAATATTCAGATCTTTTATTGCATCCCTGAATGAATGATAATAATAGTCAGCGATTTCACGCATTGATGCAAGGGTCATTGTTTTACCTTCGCGTAAAATGGCTTTAGTCATTTTGTCTTCACCTTCATCTGAATCACTTGAAAGATGTCCAATGTCTGTGATATTTATCACCTGATTAACTTCATATCCGTTGTATTCAAAAACACGTCTTAATGTATCTGCAAAAACATAGGCTCTTAGGTTTCCAATATGAGGGTAATCATAAACAGTTGGTCCACAATGGTACATTCCAACCTTATTAGGTGTGATGGGGGAGAATTTTTGTTTTGATTTACCTAATGTGTTGAATAGATAAATATCACTCGAGTTTTCAGTGGTGTTGTTGTCCATAATGTTGATTGAATTCTAGCATATATTATGTATGTACCAAACACTATTCAATGGGGTGTTACAAAATTAGATATGGAAAATCCCCCGCAAGCAAGCTTGCGGGGGATGGGGACGGGCTGAGCCGGAGGTTAGGATGCTTTCTTCACGCTCCACAACGCCAAAGCCAGCGCCTCACGCGGCTTACGGAGGCCACCAAATGACATGGAGGGGTTACGGCCCCGTGACCGTGACCACTTGGCGTGGGCGATCACTTGTTGAGCAGATCCGGTAGGCAGTTCCTTTGTTTTTTGATTCATAATGCTTGTTTTGCTTGTGTTGTTTCTTGCTTGGTTGAAGACCATAATTAAATTGCTTTTGGCAAGGTAATTCTGATCTTGTTTCCAAACATAAATTCCACAGATAAGGAAGGACTAATTCGAGTAGTATTAAAGCATTAAATTAAGTTACAGTCAAGATGATAAAAGTAGAAGCTAACCAAAAAACTTTCTTTCTATGAGACTTACGAGTTGCAACGAGTAGAGAGGATTTCTAGCAAGAAATCCTCGTACTTATAGAAAGAAAGTTTTTTGGTCTTTATACATTGACCACGCCACCCAACTCTGCGATAATGAAATAATATTATGATAAATCAAAAGAAAGAAATTTTAAAGAGGATTGGAACTGGAGCACTAGTTGTTTTAGTTGTTGGAGCAGTATTTGCATCTGGTTTTATATCGGGACAGATGGGAACAGCTGAGGCCAGTAAAATCCCAGGAGTCGTTAATACAGATAAGAGTAAACCAAAAGAAGTTAGTGCTGATTTTGAATTATTTTGGAAAGCATGGTCAACATTAAATGATAAGTATGTTGCAACTCACAATTCAACAACCTCACCCGCTCCAACTAATCAAGATAGAGTGTATGGTGCTATTAAAGGAATGACAGCAGCACTTGGCGACCCTTATACAGTATTCTTTACACCATCAGAATCCTCAATCTTTGAAAGTGAAATAGACGGTAACTTTGAAGGTGTTGGAATGGAGCTTGGTATTAAGAATGACATTCTTACTGTTATTTCTGCCCTAAAGAGCACTCCAGCTGAAAAGGCGGGAATAATGAGTGGGGACAAGATATTAAAAATCGATAGCACTCTAACAACAGGAGGTCTTAGTGTTGAACAAGCTGTTAAATTAATTAGAGGTCCAAAGGGTACACAAGTGGCATTTACTCTGCTTAGAGGTGATGCAACATCGACAATAGAAATTAAAGTAGTGAGAGACGTTATAAATCTTCCAACGCTCGATTCAAACTACGACGCAAAGACTGGAATATTTACAATTAAACTTTATAATTTCTCTGCACAATCAGCATCATTGTTTAGAGTTGCGTTAAAGAGTTTTGTAGATTCAAAAAGCAATAGACTAATTATAGATGTCAGAGGAAATCCAGGAGGATATTTAGATTCAGCGGTTGACATGGCAAGTTGGTTTCTTCCTCCAGGAAAAACTATCGTAAGAGAAAGTTATAGTAAAGGAAAGCCTGAGACATCAGAAAAGAGTAGAGGATATAATATCTTTAATGATAATCTACGTACTGTAATACTTGTTGATCAAGGTTCTGCATCTGCCTCTGAGATTCTTGCTGGTGCACTTCAAGAAAATGGAAAGGCTAAGCTTGTTGGAACTCGTACTTTTGGAAAAGGTTCTGTTCAGGAGCTTGTAAAATTGACTCCCGATACATCACTAAAGGTTACAATCGCTAGATGGTTAACACCAAACGGTAGGTCAATTTCAGAAGGAGGTCTTACTCCAGATGTCGAGGTTAAGGTTACTGCTGATGACGTTAAAAAGGGTACAGACCCTCAAATGTTAAAGGCTATTGAGATTCTTACTAATTAATGCTATATTCATTCCACTATGAAAGTTATTTTGCTTAAACACATTCCAAAAACTGGAAACAAACACGATATTATAAACGTAGCTGATGGTTTTGCTATAAATTCACTATTCCCAAAAGGATTAGCTGAGAGAGCTACACCAGGTGCTATTAAGAGAGTTGAAGAGTTCAAATTAGGAGAAGAGGCTGTAAAAACAGTTAAAGAAGCTCTACTTTTGAAGAATCTTAAAGAGCTTAACGATGTTAAAATCGTTATCTCTGGGAAGGCTAATGATAAGGGTCATTTCTTTGCTGGTATTCATAAGGACGAGATTATTCACGCCCTAAAGGAACAAAAGCAAATTGATATGGATGCTTCACACATTGTCCTAGAAAAGGCTCTTAAGGAGATTGGTGAGCACAAGGTGGATGTTAAGGTTCAAGACAAAACATCTCACTTTACAGTTGAGTTGGTTGCACTAGAGGCATAATCAATAATAAACAGTTGTTTTAAAAACACTCGCATGGGCGGGTGTTTTTTGTTGTGGATAACTTTGATTGAATCTTTGGATTTTCTTTGGGTACAATATATCAGTATAGGAATATCAGATTTGAATATTAAATAACCCGCAAACTTGATTAAATAGATATGTACGTTATAATGTACATATGAATATAAAAATGAAAAATATTATATCAATAACTGAGGCTAGGTCTAAAATATTTGAAATTGCAGAAAAGGTTCAGAAAACTGGGCAGGTTTTTGCATTCACAGAAAATGGTAAACCAAAAGTTGTGATAATGAGCTCTGATGATTATGAGAATATTATGGAGGATTTGGAGCTTATGAAAAATCATAAATTCATGGCAAAGATTAATAAGGTTGAACAAGAATTTTCAGAGGGCAAATACACTGCCTGGAAAAGTATAAGAGAGGATTTGTTAGGAAGTTCGAAGATAAGTGCAAGCATTAAAACTAAAACAAAATCTAATAATAGTCTATTGTTGCTTGCAGATGCGCCGTCTAGGAAATATTTACAAGGAGCTAAAAAAGCACAAGAAAATAGATCTAAAAGTAAACTTAAGTAATCTATGGTAAAGAGATATTTGGTCTACTTGCATAATGATGCTAAAAAAATATTGCAAAAGATACCGAGACATATTGCCGTCAGAATTGATGATGTTATTAGTGAATTAGAACTAAATCCATTACTTGGAATAAAAATGCATGGAGAAATTTCTCACCTAAGAAAAATTAAGATTTCCAATTATAGGATGATTTATCAGGTCTATGATTCAAAACTCGTTATTGTAATACTTGAAATAGAGAGTCGTGGAAATGTTTTTTATGATAGATCGTAATCACTTGATATATGCTATAATCGCCGTATGACAAACATAGATCTAATCGCGAGAGGAATAATCGTTAAGGATGCCAAAATATTATTATGCAAGAATCTTAGTAAGGGCCATTACTATTTGCCTGGTGGGCATATTGAACAAGGTGAATCTGAGGATCAAGCATTCAGAAGAGAAATACAAGAGGAAATTGGTAAGGAGGTTGAGAAAGTTCAAAGAATAATTGAGGTTGAGAATGAATACGTTGAAGATCTAATTGAAATGCATGAATTTATTTCAATATATATAGTAAAGCTTGCGGATTATAATGATGTTCACAGTTTGGAGGATCACATTGAGTTCGATTGGGTTCCGCTTAAGGAATTGAAAACTTGTGGCTTTAAGCCTGAAGAATCTATAGACGATATTCTGAAGTGCGTGAAGGATAATGAGGGGTTCTGGGCATAAAGGTTAATTTATAATTAGTATTTTATAAAGATTTTAACAATGCTACACACGTTACTGAAACTTAAAAAGAAAATAACTGCACTTAGGAAAAGAAAACCTACAAGGGTCACACGTGTTGTCAGAAAAAGAGCTGTAATTAGAATTAAAGCAAAAAGACCAATCAAGGTCATGCAGAATAAAATTGTTTTGAATGGTCAAGATGTGACTTATACTCTCCGCCTCAACCCTCGCTCCAAATCCATTAGACTGGCAATAAATTCAGACGGAGAATTCATTGTAACCACTCCTCCAAGAGTGAGTATTTTAATGATTGAGAGAATTATTGAACAAAAAAAAGAATGGGTGATGGAAAAAATCGAACATTTTAAAAATATTCAAAATCCCCTTGAACCTAGAAAAACTAAAGCTGAAAAGAATGCTGACTCTAAGGCCTCATACGCTAGGGTTAAAAAAGATGCATTAAGAATTGCGACAGAAAAGGTTAATCAATGGAACGCTCATTACAAGTTTAAATTTGATAAAATAAGTATTAAAAATCAAAAAACTAGATGGGGAAGTTGCTCAAGAAATGGAAATCTGAATTTTAATTATAAAATTGCCTTGCTTCCTGAAAAGCTTGCTGATTACCTTGTTGTTCATGAAATTTGTCACCTTGGACAATTTAATCACTCAGAAAAATTTTGGAAATTAGTTGAGGAAACTATTCCTGATTATCTGGAGGTCCGCAAAGAGTTGAAGGGTGTTAAGTAGTGCACATATGTGTGTAGCAATGAATTTTGTAGAATTGATGTGGCTTTTTGAGGCTGTGGTATAATTTCTATATGAACTCATACAACTGGTATTCTCAGCTTATAAAACCTAGATGGTCGCCTCCAAGTTATCTATTTGGTCCAGTTTGGAGTGTGCTTTATTTTATAATATTTTTAAGCTTTGGGTCTGTATTTTATAGAGCCTTCACAAAGCAAATCCCATGGATTGTGGCACTTCCTTTTGCCCTTAATCTATTTTTTAATTTTATGTTCACGTATTTGCAATTTGGTCTAAAAAATAACTTATATGCTGCTATTGATATACTATTAATACTAGGAACACTTATTTGGGCAATTACCGCAATTTATCCTCATGTTAAGTGGATCGCGTACGCTCAGGTCCCATATTTACTTTGGGTAACTTTTGCAACAGTTTTGCAACTTACAATTACTTATTTGAATAGATAGTTTAGTTTTTTATAACGATGTAAAAATTTACGGTGAAAATTTGGCTTCTACTGTGGGAAGTTTACTATCTCAATACAATAAAATGTATTATAATTATTACATTATATATAAATTATTTTTAAATGATTAATTCAACAGATGACGATACAAATGGTGTGATAAATAGTACTTCAAACGGAAATAATGTACCACATAGAGAGTTTACATCTAAAAATCCACCTGTTGGATTTAGAATGGAAACCGATGGTGTATCTGAAGTTGAAGCAGATATTATCGACTTGACTCCAACTCAAGCTCATGTTCCTGACTCAGCTTTATCACCTATACTGGCTCCGTCACCTACACCTTCTCCATTGCCTACCCCAGCTCCATTTTCTGTTGTTAATATAAATACTTCACCGGTCTCAATTCCTGTTGCTTCTCCCATGGCTACTCCTGTTGAAATCAATACACTCGCACCAATTCCAGAGACAGCCGTCCCTGTGCAGGCACAAGAGGTAGTTCCTGTTCCGCTGGGTGCTCCAGTAATTGAACCTATTGTTGAAATACCGCATGTTTCAACACTAGAAAAAGTTGAGCCTTTTCAATATGTAGAACAAATAAGACCGGTTGTTAATGCGGTTATGCCCAAATATGTGCCAGAGCCATCGCCAGTATCTACACCTATGTCTGAACCTTCTGTGGCAAATGTTTTTTCTGCTGCCAATCCACCAGCTGGGTTTCCAGCAGAATCACAGGTTAGTGCTAAAAATCCTACTTTTGGAAACCTCGGTGTTAATTCATTTAGTAACGATGGATTTACTAATCATCCGATTGCATCAGCTTCTACGTCTACACCAGTAAAATCAGGTGGAGGATTAAAACAAATTTTGATTCTACTCCTTATACTAATTATCATATTGCTTGGTGGTGCTACTGCGTATGCTTATATTAAAAAGATGGGTCCTTTTGCACCTTCTACATACACGGAGGCTAATTTTTCATCTAGTATGCTTGCAAAAATCGGACAAATTAATACTGCAACATATACTTCATCAGGAGCGGTAAATGTTGTTGCAAGAGATAAGGATGCAACAATTTTTAATCTGGTAGTTTCAAATGATAAAGAATTGAAGTTGAAATATTTTTATGACGGAACGCGTCTGAAAGATGCGTTGGGTATTATAAGTGGTTTAAATTCAGGTGTTGGTTATTATTCTAATTACGGGGCTCCAACTGCAACAAAAAAGCTATACAAGTCTTACACAACTACTTTGGTCGCTGCTTTTACTTCTAAAAATATTACATACTCCTTGTTTGATCCCGAGACATCTGCAGCGTATGCATATAAAGTAACTGAGGACGGCAAGAATTTTGAGTTAGTTGTAGACTTTGCTACTGATGATGCAATTAAAACAATTAAGGGTTCAGGTTATTCAGCAACAAGTACAAAAATAGAGGGCAAAAAGGTTACATTCACAAAAGATAGTTATTTTAGCAGTTACTCCTTCAGTGGAGAGCCTCCAAAGCCTTTCTTAACTCAAATGAGTGGAATGCTTAGCATGATTCCACCACAAGCAAGTGCAAAGATCGCAGTTAGTGCATCTTCAGACTTAAGTGCTGGAGCTATGGCAGATTGGTCATTCAATTTGGATGCAACAGGGGACTTTGGTGACATGACTTACAAAATAAATGCAGACGCTCTTAAAAAGGGTGATAATTATTATTTTAAAATAAATAATATGCCAAGCTTCTTTTTATTCGATGCATTGGCAAAAGTTAAAGGAAAGTGGGTTGTTGTTCCATCAAAAGCCTCTTCCACTGAGTCGGCTACAGCTTCATCCACTGGGGATAACGTAAGTTCTCCGTTTTCATTTATACAGACTTCAATTCCAGAGCAGGAAGCAAAGTACAAAGAGAATCGTGATAAATTTGTGAAGTTTATTAAAAAGGTTGTTGCAATTGCTGACGAGGAGAAAATTATACTATTTAGAAATGCACCAAAAACTGAGAATTTAGATGGACGTAATTTGGTTAAATATGATCTGAGTCTGAGAAAAGAAAAAATTATTTCTTTCTATACTAGGGTACAGAGCGAAATAACTACAAATCCCGATTTTGCAGAATATGCAGCGGGAATTGACCAAGGTTATTTGGATTATTTGAAGAGCGATGAGTTTAGTCAGGTCTTTGACTATTTTGATAAAAATAATAGTTTTGCTATATGGACAGACGGTCAAGGCTTTCCTGTTGTTGTTCAGAATACAATGAGGGTTGTTCCACCGGATGATGCTACTCAATTAAAGGATAAACAAATCAATGTGACGTTTAAATTAGATATTTCGAATATCAATAAGCCTATAACTATTGAGACTCCAGTGGGGGCGACACCTATAGATAAGCTTTCAGACAGTGTGTCTAGCTCACTTACAGGCGCAAGAAGTAAAGGGCAAGATGCCGCTATTCAATCGTCGCTTTCAAATATGAGAGCTCAAGCAGAGTTGATCTACGATAATAGTACGTCTTCAAAAAATAGTTATGGAAAAAATCCTTTTGGATTCGGTGTTTGTAAGCAAACTGCTGGAACACTTTTTGGTGATAAAGTTATGTTTTCATTAATAAATCAAGCTACGAATAATGATCCTTCTAAGGCAACATGTGTATCTATGGGAATGTTAGGAAAGGTTGACGCTTGGGCGTTATCCGCTCCTATGGCTAGTGATAATACTTTTAGTTGGTGTGTTGACAATACTGGCGCAAGCAAGAAGATTTTAGGCGCAGTTTCTACTACTAAGTGTAAATAGTCTTTCTGTCATTTGAGGGGTAGCCGATTCTTTGTTAGGTCATAACACATGATTTTTTGGGCACCATAGCAAAACAAGCTGTTTTGTACTACAATGTTTACTATCATGGCTAAAAAGCAAGAATACGATCATAAGAAAATCGAAAAGAAATGGCAGAAAAAATGGGAGGCAAGTAAGATCTATAAAACTGATGATAAGACCCTGGCTGTTGGGCAAAAAAAGTTCTATGTTCTAGACATGTTTCCATATCCTTCCGGTGAAGGTCTTCATGTTGGCCACCCAAAGGGTTATATTGCAACTGATATTGTTTCTAGAATGAAGCGTATGAGTGGTTACAAAGTTCTACACCCGATGGGGTGGGATGCTTTTGGTCTTCCTGCTGAAACGTTTGCTATAAAGAATAAAACTAATCCTATGATTGGTGTTAAGGCAACTGTTGCTAGATATAAAAAGCAACTTTCTATTTTAGGGTTCGATTACGATTGGGATAGAGAGATAAACACTACTGATCCTAAATATTATAAATGGACACAATGGACATTTTTGAAGATGCTAGAGCGAGGGCTTGCTTTCCAATCTCACGAACCTATTAATTGGTGTCCAACTTGTTTAACTGGGCTAGCAAATGAGGATCTTGATAATGGAAATTGCGAGAGATGTGGGAGTGTTGTTGAAAAGAAACCACTTAGACAATGGGTAATTAAAATCACAGATTATGCAGATAGAATGTTGAATGATTTAGAAAAACTCGATTGGCCACAATCTATTAAAGAAGCGCAGAAAAATTGGATTGGAAGAAGTGAGGGTTCAAAGATTTCTTTCGATATTACATATGGAAGCAAAATTGATGTAGAGAAATCTGATAAAAAAATAGTGGTGTTTACAACTCGTCCTGATACTTTGTATGGTGTGACATACGTTGTGTTTGCCCCAGAAAATCCATTAGTGTTGGAATTGAGAGATAGGATTACAAACTGGAATGACGTTTCAAAATATGTAGAAGAAACTAAAGCAAAGACAGAAATTGATAGAACGTCAGAGGGAAAAGAAAAGTCTGGAGTAAAACTAGGTGGCGTATTTGCAGTGCATCCAATTACTAAAAATGAGGTTCCAGTATTTATTGCTGATTATGTGCTTGCGGGATATGGAACAGGTGCTGTGATGGCTGTTGCTGCGCATGATACAAGGGATTACATGTTTGCAAAGAAATACGATTTGGATGTGGTGGAGGTTGTGAGTAGGCCTGTGTCTGTCGGGGTTGATGGTTCCATCGACTCAGTTGTTCCTGATGATAAATTTGAATCATTGCCATACTTAGGAAATGGCGTAATGGTAAATTCGTCAAAATTTGATGGAAAGATTAATACAGATATTTATGAAGAAATTACAAAACAAGCTGGTGGAACAAGGGAAGTAATTTACAAATTGAAAGACTGGGTATTTTCTCGTCAAAGATATTGGGGTGAACCAATCCCGGTAATTCATTGTGAAAAATGCGGAGTTGTTCCTGTTCCATATAAAGACTTGCCGGTGACACTTCCTAAAGTAAAAAGTTATGAGCCAACAGGTAATGGAGAGTCTCCACTTGCTAATATTGATTCATGGGTGAATGTAAAATGTCCTGTATGTAAAGGTCCTGGAAAAAGAGAAACAAATACTATGCCTCAGTGGGCTGGTTCATCTTGGTACTATTTAAGATATATGGATAATAAGAACGATAAGGCCCTAGTTGACCCTAAGAAGGAAGAATTCTGGTCACCTGTGGATTTCTATGTTGGAGGAGCAGAACACGCTGCACGGCATCTAATTTACGCTAGATTCTGGCATAAATTCTTGTTTGATATAGATGTTGTTAAATATGATGAACCTTTCAAGAAGCTTCAGAATGTTGGTTTGATTATTGCAGAAGACGGAAGAAAGATGAGTAAAAGATATGGTAATGTTGTGAACCCAGATTCTATCGTGGAAACTTATGGTGCAGATTCCCTACGATTATACGAAATGTTTATGGGTCCGTTTGATCAAGAAATATCATGGAAGACTGACAATATAATTGGCGTAAGAAGATTTATTGAAAAAGTTTGGAGATTGCAGGATAAAGCGATTGAATCAAAACTTAGTATGGATTCATTAGATAGTGCAACGGAGATTTTATTTAATCAAACTATTAAAAAAGTTACCGATGACATTGATGCTCTTGGGTTTAACACCGCGGTATCTCAAATGATGATACTTGCGAATCAATTTGAAAAAGTTAAGGATATTCCTAAAATTGTTTATTTAACTTTGGTTAAATTAATGGCGCCTTTTGCGCCACACATAACTGAAGAAATTTGGCTTGCATTTGGACAGAAGGGCAGTATTCATACATCGAGTTGGCCTGAGTACAACTCTAATAAATTAGTATCTTCAACTGTTACTGTGATGGTTCAAGTAAATGGAAAAGTAAGAGGGGAGTTTGAAGCAGAAAATGGTATATCAAAAGAAGATATGGAAAAGATGGCTTTTGCTGTAAAGTATGTTCAAGAAAATCATGCGGGAGTTGTGCCAAGCAGAGTGATTGTGGTGCCTAATAAAATAGTGAATTTGGTTTACTAACTATTTGTTAAATGGATTAGATATATGGTTTAGGTATTCAAAAAAACAATCTGGCACAAAAAAACAGCCGCGGCCCCGAAGGGTCCGCGGCTGTTGCCGTAAGTCACATTATTTGCTCACAAGAAGCAGAGCTTGCAGACCATCAATTACGGTCCTGATTGCCTCCACTTCATCCGTTCCACCGGCGAGTACGTTCTTATTCTGGAATTGACGCAGAGCCTCATCTGAGTCAACTAACGAGAAAGGCTCATCACCTTTTTGTGGATAGCCGCTGTGGACTTGAACCACACAAACGCTCTCGTTTGTTTCGTGAATTGTGAATTTCGTGATCTTGTAGGACTCCATGAATTTGGAGATACATTGTCTGATGTTGTTTGTGCATCCGCACTCAACTTCAAACGGGGCGATACGGCCCCTTTTGTTTCCCTTCTTCTCATAGTGCATATAGATATATGCATGTCCGTTTTGTTCATTCATTCCAATCATGCACACTGTCAAGATACCATTCCTCATCTTCATATTTGCTTGGTTTTGGTTGTTATTTTGTTTTAACACACCCTGAAAAGTTCAGGTCTGTGCATAATATAATCACACATCAATGTTTTTGTAAAGACCACCGTAGGCACATTCAACCTCTAAGTGCACCACTCAACGCTTCTAATGGTGTCTTGAAT
>JBAXXP010000004.1 GCA_037127815.1 bacterium | reverse complement strand
AGTGCTGTCCTGAAGAATTTCCATTTGTAGTCCAGGTTGCGCCGGAGTTGGTGGAGGTGTATATGTAGCCATTATTATAATCCACTGCAGCTAACATTGTTCCGTCGGCGGAGGAGGTTATGGAAGACCAATAGTGCTGTCCTGAAGAATATCCGTTTGTAGTCCAGGTTACTCCGGAGCTTGTGGATGTGTATATGTAGCCAAAATAATCCACTGCAGCTAATTTTGTTCCATCGGCGGAGGAGGTGATGGAGTACCAACGCCTTGAAGAGTCGCGGGGGGTCCATGTTGCAAAATTATTTACAAAGCCATTGTCATCAGACAAATCACCTTCAAATATTGCTGCACCGTTTATACTACCGAGGTTTTTACTTGAATCCTTGAATATTGCACCTGCGAATGATGAAATAGTAATTTGATTTGTAGAATTACTATTAAATGTTATCTCAGATACAGAAGCCTCACCAGCTGTGTTGTTTGTTATGTTTCCAAATACATAAACTTTATCTGACGGACCTGGGATACTTGTAGCTGGATCTGAGAAATTAATTCCATCATAATGACTCCACCAGTTTCCTAGATTATTCCAATTACCATCTATTGAATTTGTGAAATAAAAGTTGGTTGGGTTGTATACTCCATTCCAAGCACCGTAAGATACAGAATTTATAACAAGATTTGATATATTATTGAATATTGTCGAGGCGTTTGTAGATAAGGTTGAAGAATATGTAATAGTAAGAGTACCAGATGGAGCTGTAGAACTGTAATATTGTCCATACCCTCCAGACCCTGCATAAATTGTTTTATCTAAGAGATTTAAATTCGTGCCCGAGATTGTAATATTTCCACCATATCCACCAAATGAATCACCTTGACTCCCATAACCACTTGTTATAAAACCTGTTATTGAGTTTATAATTGTAATACCTCCACCACTTCCACCATTTCCACTATAATTTCCATAACCACTTGTCACAGAACCAGTACTCGAGTTTCTAATTAGAATCGTACCACCATTAGCTCCACCACCATATGTGCTTCCTGAGCCACCATTACCACTAGTCACAGAGCTTGAGGTTGAATTTGTGATTGTTATGTTACCGCCCCAACCTCCATCGGCAACACTAGAAAACCCTCCATTACCAGCAGAGATAAGCCCGGTGATTATTACATTTGCAAGACTTACATCCTTACCTGCGGTTGCATAACTGATAATTTGGTAAAAATTATAATCAAAGACTTCGTCTACACCATTCGTACTTGTAACATTTCCGTTTATTGTATAATGATTACTTGTTCCGTCTATTGTTACTCCCTCTGCATTAATAATACAATCGCCAGCAGGAAGATCTCCTGCTAAATAATATGTACCTGGAAATACAATAGAGCTACATTGTGAAGATGAAGTAAGTGATGCTCCAGAAAGCATTGGAAAAGATCCGCCTGGGAAGTTATAAGTCATACTATTATTGAGTTGAAGACTACTAAGTGCTGACAAAATTAAGCCTGTAACATTAATAGTTCCTGTATAACTAATGTACAATGAACCATTCGCTCCATTATAATAACCATTAGATGTATCCCCTTGTCCGAAGTGTCCGCCTGCAATTGTTATATTTGAAAGATTTAAATCTACACCAGAAATTGAAACACTTCCACCATTTCCTCCATTTCCGTAATTGTCAGTACCTCCATAACCTGCCGTTATAGAGCCTGTGGTTGACCCTGCAATTAAAACACGTCCGCCGTTTCCAGCTGTACTTTGATAATCACTATCACCACCAAAACCTGTATCTATAGTACCTGTGGTTGAATTTGTAACCGAAATACTTCCACCCGAACCACCGTGACTACCCTGACCACTTGAGGCTCCATAACCACTCGCTACTGTTGTGACGGTTGAACCTGTAATAACAATATCTCCACCATTACCCGAATTACCATAGTTCAAATCACCACTACCTCCAACACCACTTGATACAGATGTTGAAGTGGAACTTATAATTGAAATATTTCCACCAGAACCACCTTGGCTATAGTAATTATTGTAATAGCTATTAGTGGAAGCTCCACTACCACTTACTATATAGCCTACTGTTGAGTTTAAAATTGAAATATTACCTCCTTTTCCACCATAAGAATCAGTAGCGATGCCGGAACCAGACGAAACATGCCCTGTAACTACGACGTTTGAAAGGTCTATGTCTATACCCTTAAGTACTGAACTTATTCCATCTGCACTTGTAACATTTCCGTTTATTACATGAGGAGTACTTGTGGATGAAATAAAGACTCCATCCACTTTAATCTGACAATCTCCAGCAGGAAGGTCTCCAGCTAAATAATATGTTCCTGAGACAATAATTGCTGCACACTGACTTGCTGAGGTTATTAAAGATCCTGGGAGGAACGGAAATGGACCACCTGAGTAAGATCCATAGCTAGTTCCATTTATCACAAAATTACCAGCAGAACCTATATTAGTATTTGTTGTTGTGAGGATGCCGTTATATGAAATTGAGACTGTACCCCAAGTTGTATTTATATTTATGTTTGAAATATTAAGATTACCACTAGAGGAAATTGAAATGGTGTTACTACCACCAACAGACCCGTCAGAACCATATCCATACCCACTACCAGCAGCACCTGCCCACGAAGAAAGATTCCCTAACAGAACAGAATCCGTAATTGTAATTCCCCCTGCATTACCTCCATTTCCACCACCACCCTCACTACTTCCACCATCTCCTCCATTTGATGTGGCACCACTTGTTGTAGAATTTGAAATCGATATCAATGCACCATTACCTCCGCTTCCTGCCTGGGAGCCTCCAGCCCCACCATAACCACCTCCGCTACCTCCATTTGCTGACAATACTGCTGTAGTTGAACTTGCCGTAACAGTAATAGTTCCAGCGTAACCTCCAGCTGAACCAGGTACACTACCAGATCCTCCATTGGATATTATTGAAGTTACTGTAGAGCTTTGAACGGAGACGGAACCACCATGACCTGCGTTTGCATAATTTGAATCACCACCGCCAGCCGCATCAATATTTCCAACAATTGAATTTATAATTGTAACGTCCCTTCCATTACCCCCACCTGTACCCGCAGAACTATCATCATTTCCACGTGTATAGATTCCCCCAGCAAACCCAACAAATTTTACGTTTCGAATAACAATAGTATCAACAGATGGCGATGCAGCGTCAAGAAGACCACTTGAAACGTCTCCGGGCGTATTATTGGCCATTGCATTAAGAGCAACATTTCCAGCAGAGACAGTGATTGTTTTAACATCATCTCCACCATCTACCGTAACAGTACCAGCTGCACCATCTGTAACAAAACAATTACCAACTGAATCTAAAGAAGAACCACCATCAAAATCCGCACTAATTGTATAGGTCCCTCCAGAAGATAAATATCCACATGAATTAATTTCCCCAGGGATTAAGATTGGAAAACTTGCATGTGCATGCGGAGCAAATAATAGAAAAGACAGAGAAAGTAAAATACTAGCAATATATTTCTTATTACTTAATTTATTTTTCAAAGAAGATATGATACTTGTTTTTTTATTCTGTATCATATAATTATTGTGTTACCACAGGTGCGGTGTTATCTGATGCAGGCGCTGAAGCTGGGGCTGTGACTGCAGGTGTTTCTGTACTTTGATTTACAATGTTTGTCTGTGAAGATCCTTCTGTTGTTCCAGTTTTATCATTTCCCAAAACAGCATTGAATCCATCTTTAATAGCATCTGTAATTTTATCAAGTATTGTTGGAGTATCTGTTGCTGGTTTTTCTTGTTCTGAAGATGTAGGGGGAGTTGCAGCTGTAGGTTCTGTTGAAGTGGCTGGTGCCGCATCCACTTTTGTATCTGATGATGACGCATTCGTAGAACCTTCTGTACTGGAAGCTGTTGAGGTAGATGATTCTGTTGAACTTGAGATCACAGCGTCAGTTGATGAACCTGTTACAAAATCAATAACATCAGAAACAATGTCCTTGATCTTATCAACAATCCCTGAAGAAGTTGTTGTAGCGTTTGATGCGTCAATTGTTGAAGTTGATGTAGACGCGGATGACAATGTTGAGGTTGAAACTATTGATTGTTCAGTTGATGAAGCCGTACTTGTAGCAATAGCATCAGTTGACGTTGCGACCTCTGCAACAACATTACCAAAAGAAATTATTCTATTTAGAATAATTAGATTATTTATTTCCTTACCTTGAACAACAACCTTATCTCCAATCCCAATATCAAGGAGAGAAATCAAGACACGTTCACTTGTCTCCATTCTTGAGACAGAAGTTGTATCAAAAGCATACGATGTTTGGGTTTTGTCATTTGAACCGCTTGCGTTGTTTATTGAAATGGATGAGCCTGTGACGTCAGATACAATACCGACAGCAGAGAAGCTTTTACCCTTTAGACCAATCTGATTTATTGAATTCACTTGTAAGGTGTCTGCATTTAAAATACCAAGGTGAATTAGTGAAAATACTGAAGCAACAGAAACAATAATCAAGGATAGACTTTTAAATATTTTTCTCATATTCATACTTGTATTTTAGCACAAATAAGCATTCTAATGTAAAGAATATAGCAATTATATCTGTGGATAAATAATTAAAATTTGGAAGTACAGAATTAGATTATTTCAATTTTAGACAATCAATCCATCCTTCATTTTAATTATTCTGTCACTCATCTTTCCGTACTCATCTTCATGAGTAACCATCACAATAGTTTGTCCTTTTTTATTCAATTCCATAAAAATTTGAATAATCATTTGCGATGATTCTGAGTCTAGGTTCGCCGTTGGTTCATCAGCAAAAAGAATTGTTGGTTCATGAGCAATAGCACGAGCAATAGAAACTCTTTGTTGCTCTCCTCCTGATAATTTTGCAGGTAAATTATTAAACTTAAGTGCTAAGCCAACCTCTGTTAAATGTTCTTCCGCTATTTTATATGCAGCATCCTTCTCGTATCCTTGCATAATTAATGGAACAGCAACATTCTCTTTTGCGGTTAAGTCAGGCAAAAGCGCATAATCTTGAAACACGTATCCAAGTTTGTGAAGTCTAAACTTAATTCTATCTTCACTGGAGAGGTTGTGCGAATCTAATCCATCGATAAAAATCTCACCTGACGTAGGGTGATCTAATAAGCTAATTTGATAAAGCAAGGTACTTTTTCCAGCACCAGATCTTCCCATTATGGAAACAAATTCTCCGCATTTAATATTCAAATCCACACCCTTTAAAACAGTTGTTTCTTTTGAGCCGTCGAGAAATGTCTTTGTTAGACCTTTGGTTTTTATAATGTAGTCTCCGATTTGGCAAACTTTCCCCTTCCAAGAATCGCCAATAAGAATACTCTCCTTTGCGCTGTGCTGAACTTTATTTATTATTTCTTCTTCTTTTAATTTAGTCATTTTGTTTGGTTGGGGTCAGGCACCATGGTACCTGACCCCAAATTACTACCTTCCCAATATTGAGTCCAGTGTGTTCTTCTTTACAATAATTCTTGCTGGAATATATCCTGCGATGACAGTTGTTATAAGAAGAATTAACGCACGGAAAAGTGTACCAGGAAGTGGTGCGTAAATTATACCATCACTGAATGGAAAGTTAATTGGGTGAGCGTCTACAAATGGTATTAAGAAGCCATATAGAATCAAAAAACCAATAACGGACCCCGTTAATGCATAAAACACAGACTGGATTATGTAAGATATTTCTATCGATTTTGGATCAATACCAATACCCTTCAGAATTCCAATAAATTTTCTTCTGGTTATGGCGTTCACAAAGATAACAATAAAAATTGTTATTGAAGCAACTGCAATTCCAATTGAGCCAATCAAGTTTCCAAGTAGTGCAAAAGTAGAAATAAGATCACTTAAGAATTTTGGTTGAGCCTCAAGCCATGTTTGAATTTTAGCTCCTGAATCAAAATTATTATTAAATAATATTTGCTGAACTTTTGCTGCGTCAGTTAAGGTGGAACCATCTTTTAATTTTACAAATATTTCATCTGCGTTAACGTCATTTCTTCCAATAAGTTTTTTGGCTTCACTTTCAATCATGAAGATTCTAAAGTCATTTGTATCAACTTTTGTCTTTATGACTCCTCGCAAAATTACTTCTTTAGAATTTTTACCAACAGTAATTTTCAACCTATCACCAATCTTTATATTTTTTAAAGTTTGAAAACCAGCTGATTCAACTGGCGTGTATTTGTAGAGCAAGGTCGCACCAAGAATTATTCCATCGGTATCATTTTCTTGTAGATATGATCCTTCTACAATATATCTTGAAAGTCCATTTATTTTGTCCTCATTCAACGGATCAATTCCTGCAATTGTTCCAGCCACTCTATTTGGAGTTTCATCTTGTCTTAACTTTCTTCTATAGTCCGCATTAATAGAGCCTGACCCTGTATATCTTGTCGCCACATCCTTTACCTGGGGCAAACTACTTAACACATTTAGAATATCCGTTGTATTTTCAATTTCAGTTTTTTGAGTAAGTTTTGTTATAGCAATATCTCCTGTTCCTCTTGTTCTATGCGCTTCAACAGAACCTTGAATAAGCCCAACAAGAACTCCGTTGACAACTACTAAGTTCAAAAATGTCAAAGCCATTACAGTAACAATTAGAATAGTAGTCCAAATATTTGCACGCTTAATTTGCCTATATGATAGGAAGAAACCAACTCGCCAAATATTTAAATTTTGTTTTGTTGGAAGCATTTTATTTAACAACAACTCTTTCACCTGCCATTAAGCCTGAAATAATTTCTATTTCGCCAGATGCATTCAATCCTCCAGTTTCAACTTTCTTATTTACCCTAACACCAGCTTGATCAACAGTAATCATCTTTTCACCAGCATCTAAAAATAGTGCACCCTGTGGAACTACAAATGACGCAGGTTTATTTGATGTTTCGATTGTTATGTTTGCAGTCATTCCAGATTTAACTCTCTCATCTGGTTGAGTAAAGGCTAGTTTAATTTTGTAAGTAGTTATTCCATCAACAACAGTTTCAGCTGGATCAACTTCATAAACTGAAGCTGGGAAAATTACATCCTTTCCATAAGTATCAAGAGTTATTCTCGCAGTTTGTCCAACTTTAACTTTTGCAATATCAGATTCTGAAACATAACTCTCAACTTCAAAATTGGAAGCGCTTATCATAGAAACATAAGTTGTATTTAGAACAGTACTCTCCCCTTCCTTTGCATCCATTTTTGTAACAATTCCATCAAATGGAGCAACGATCAAAGTCTTAGATAAAATTGCCTGAGCACTTTCAACTTGTGCGGAGGCTGATTTCACACGAGCACGTCCTGCTGCAATTTGCTCATTTGTTGACCCAGCTTTTTTAAGTGCGAGTTGTTGCCTTGCTCTATCAAGATTTGCTTTGCTTGTATTATAATTTTGTTCAACAAGTGTCAGACTTGCAACAATTGCATTAAGCGATGCTCTTGCAGAAGATACTGAAGCTTTATAAGCATCGATAACAGTTTGAGTTGTTCCAACATTAACGTCAATAGCAGAAGCAACCATAGACAAATCATCAAGAAGTCCTCTAACTAACGCAAGACTGTCCCTAGTCTCCTTAATATATTTTGCATCCATTGTTAAAACACTCAAAGATGAAATACTAGAATTTAAATTAACTAAACTTTCTCCAACTTTTAATCTTTTGGCATTGAGTGAAGGTTTTAAATTATAACTATCTCCATAATTTTCATTAAAGGAAATAACCTCAGGATTCACACTTCTTGGATTCTTATAGAACTGATCAACTTTTGTTCTGACAGTATCATCAGCAACAGAATAGGCTTCTTTTATTTTATCAACCATAGCCTGAAGATTTTGATCATATGAAGATTGTGCGGATTGCAAATCCGATTCTGCAATTGAGATATCCTCCGAACGAGAACCCCTCAGTAATTCACTTAAATTAGCTTGCTGAGTTTCTAAATCTGCCTGACGTTGAAGTAAGGTTCCATATGCATCACCGTTAGCAAGAGATACTAGAACGTCGCCCTTTTTAACAATACTTCCCACCTTAGAATTAACCTTAGAAATTCTACCTGATGTTTCAAAACCCATGTCCACACTATTTGAGGCCTGAACTTTTCCAGTTACAGAAACCTCTTGAACAAAGGTCTTAGGCTCGAGTTTAATAATAGTTTCAGTTGTAGCTGTTGTAAAAAAAACTTTATAAGCAACAAATGCAATTATAATTACTAATAGAGAAACATAGACTTTTTTTAATTTCAAAATCAGCCATGTTCTATCTAAAATTCTTTTCAAGTTAGTACTAATTATTTTGTTCATATTTTGATTTATATTATAGCAAATTTTTGAGAAAATTTCCAAAATATAAATTTACAAAAAATCCCCCGCACGCGCTAGAGCGTGCGGGGGGGGGGGTGATGAACTTCATCAAAGATCAAACTAATCCTCAGGAGTCATTTCCCGAAGGCGAAGCATGACGAGTGCTTCGCTACTGAATAAAGACTCTTCCCCATATTTATTCGTACAGAGAAGAACTCCCCCTGATAGATAATAGAAAAGTCGAAACGTAATGTAAGATGGATTAATAGCACCTTCCTCCGTGAAGCAAATAGGATTCTCCTGAGCCATAACAATATCAAGGGTTTGGCCTGACAGAGCCTGCCCTGCTTGATACTGAAGACATATTTGAGGTCCGTCTGCTTTGTGACATAATTCCAAAATCTGACCATCAAGATGTTCCTTACTCCAATCCGCAAGAAAAGATTTTTTCAAAATATGTCTTCTCTCAATCGTAAACTTGAGTTTACTTTTCTTGTCCCTATCAGCATTGGACAAGTCAGATAAAGAAAGCACGACAAAGGTAGTGAATTGAGGCCTTTCCATCACAATGCCTATCTTTTGGATCATATCAATAGCCTCTTTATTGCCATCATTCATCTTCCTCTCCATTGCCTGCGCATGCAATTCGATAGCTGAACTTCCTCCAGTTTGGATTGTAAAAACACCACGAGGAACAAAAGTCATTTCCTTTTGTCTAAGAAGAATTCTTGGTGGGCAGGTATTGTGACGCGACCTGATTGCCTCGACAGCAAGTGCTACGGCCATTTCAGGGTTTTGAATTGCCCATTGGGCATCACTAGTTCCGAGACCTTCAAAACCATCCTGCTCTTTCACAAAACCAGCAGCAACATGCTGAGGTTGTTTTTTGGTAGCCATATAGTTGTCCTTTCAATTATTATTGTTTGGTTGTCTATTCATTATAAGCTGTGAGTTTCAATCTTCGATTTTTCTACCGATTGTTCCCCAAGACAAATTTAGGAATCTTTCACCCTTTTGCCACAGCACACAAAAACCTTATATCACTTCCATCAACCTCCAACAAAATAGAAGGCAACGGCAAATAGGAAAGGTTTCTCTGTGCTGTAGCAAAACACCAACCTCTCAAGGTGCTAAAACTGCCCAAACTATACAACCTTATTCCATAAAAGCAAATTTTTATAAACGTGAGATGGATCATCTCTAACAAAATAGGCTATACAAGTTTTTGTTGAATTCTTTCAAAATCAAAGACTTCAGAGTCTCTTATAAGAATTGTTCTATTCGAATTGTAGGAAATACCCTTGTTTGGTTTTGCTTCAAACCCTAAGTATATGCAACCTATATTTCTATCACGAACCTCTTTTATGGCTGGTTGCAGGTCAGAGTCTGAGCTACCAAGGATTATTTCATCAACTTTCTTGTCACAAGAAAGACTTACCATATCAACAGCCAATTTTACATCTACACCCTTCTCCTTAAATATCAGTGCCTGCTTACCATCTCTACTAGTCTCCATATGACCTCTAACCTGCCCACTCAAAATAACTTCAAATCCTTGTTTTTCAAGATGTGTCTTAAGTTGGCGTTGCTCTTCAATCAATTCCTTAGATTTATGCATACTTTCCTTATGCTCCTTAATACGAGCGAAATAAAAGATACTGCGGCCAACAGTCATACCTCCAAGCACTTTATCAAACAGGCCCCTAAAATCATACTCATGCCAGACGGGTTTTTCTTTACCATTTTCCTTAAAAATAGCTTTAATTTTTCCTTTCAAATTCTCACCATCAATCAGTAAAAATATATTCATGTATCCAGTTATTCTATCACCAAACAACGTAAAACCCCAGCGGACCTTTCGGCTAGCTGGGGCGTGTATATTTATATAGTATCAAGCGGTGTCGATTAGTCAAGTAAATTGTTTAATCTTATCCACAAGCGCTATATATAATATATATGAATCTCATAAGTAAATAAAAAGAACGCCGTACCATATAGGTCGTGCGCTCTGTTGAAAGTTTAACGAGGATTGAACTCGTGGTTACTTCACCGAGTGGGTTTACCACTATTTATCGACCACAGGAGAGCCAAAGCCTGACAGAATTTGAACCCACGGGGGCCCATTCTGCTCTGTGTTCGATAAGGGGTTTGACGGCCTCGAGAATTTCATCGGTAGATTTACCGAGAATCTCGAAGACCTTTTCAGTCTTGCCTGTATCGACGTGATTCGCCGAAAAGTTTGCAAATGGCCCAACCCACGCCCTGAACTGATAACGCCAGCCGGAAGTATCGCTCGGGCGTGTGGTTAGGGTGAACATCATGTCATAACGGCTATCAAGACCGCGAAGAGCAATCAGTTCAGCCATTGTCCCTTCGAAGGGTTGAAATCCGTTGTTCGCAAATTCGCTGATTTTCATAATATTGGTGTTGTTGTGTGAGTGTAGTGGAAGGACAATAATTCGCTTAGCGCTGTGCCAGCAAGTCAATTACGATCTTTCTTCCAAACTCAAACATTACCTCAATATCATTCAAAGAACTTATTTAACTGCTTATACAATAGCATAATATATAATATTTGTCAATAGATACGCTGTTTTACCTTTGAATATAGGCCCATTCCCCAATATTGAGGATATAGGAAACTAACCTGATACCACCTACAAATGACTAGCGCCCATATACCTTACCTCCTGAGAGCCTTGCGAGCTGCAGCGAGCAGAGAGGATTTCTAGCAAGAAATCCTTGTGCTCTCGGGAGGCAAGGCATATGGGAGCCTCTCTATTGTGTTGTTATATTACTTTAGTTGCCAAAATACCAAAATAATGTTTAAATGAACCCTCATTATGCAAATACGAAATATAGCGATTATCGCCCACGTTGACCATGGTAAGACAACCATCGTTGACGCAATTATGAAATACACAGGAGCAGTTAAAGACTCCTCTTCTATGGACTCCAACGCTATTGAATTAGAGCGTGGAATTACTATATATGCCAAAAACGCCTCATTCCAATATAAAGGAACAAAGGTTAACGTTATTGACACACCAGGTCACGCCGACTTCGGTTCAGAGGTTGAGCGTGTTTTGCGTTCTATCGACTGTGTGCTTTTAATCGTTGATGCACAAGAAGGTCCTATGCCACAAACACGTTTCGTACTTAAGAAATCACTAGAACTTGGACTTAAGCCAATTGTCGTTCTAAACAAATTAGACAAGCCAGCTGCAAACCCAACAAGAGTTCACGATGAGATTCTAGAATTATTCATAGAATTAGGTGCTCAAGATCATCAATTAGATTTCCCTATGGTTTACTGTATCGGAAGAGAAGGAAAGGCTAAGTTAAGTTTGGACGATGAGTTTGTAAACCTTGATCCCCTACTAGATACAATTATCAAAGAAGTTCCTCCAGCAAAAAGTGCTCCTGAGGAGGCTCTTGAAGCTCAACCTTTCAACCTTGCTTATGACAACTTCCTAGGAAGAATGGCGGTTACTCGTATTTGGACAGGTACAATCAAAATGGGACAAACTCTGTTTATCAAAAAAGATACCGGAGAAACAAGAACAGGTAGAATTACAAAACTTTTCACTTTTGACGGACTAGTTAGAAAAGAAGTTCAAGAAGCATATTCTGGAGACGTAGTTATGGTAGCTGGACTTCCTGATATTTTCATCGGTGAGACAATCACTGACAAGGAAGATACAGAGCCATTGCCATCAATTAAAATCGATGAGCCAACAATCTCCCTTGGATTTCTTGTTAACGATTCCCCATTTGCTGGACGTGAAGGTAAATATGTTACCGGTCGTCAAATTAGAGACAGACTAGAAAAAGAACTTGAAGTTAACGTTGGTCTTCATGTTGATTTCGATCAAGCTGACGTTCTTAAGGTTTATGGACGTGGAGAATTACACATTGCGGTTCTTCTAGAACAAATGCGTCGTGAAGGTTATGAAATGCAGGTATCTCAACCTGAGGTTATTATCAAAGAAATAGATGGTAAGAAAAATGAGCCTTTTGAAGAAGTTGTTATAGATACTCCTAACGAGTTTGCAGGTGCTGTTATCGATAAGCTTGGTAGAAGAAAAGGTATTATGACTTCAATGAAGGAACATAGTGGTATTACAAGAATGACATTCGATATTCCTACACGTGGTCTTCTGGGCTACAGAAGTCAATTCGTTATCGATACTAGAGGAGAAGGTATTATGTCTTCACGTTTTACCGATTTCAGACCATATGTTGGAACTATTGAAAAAAGAGCTGTTGGATCTATGATCTCAATGGAAGCTGGAAAGGTTCTTCACTTTGCACTAGGTAACCTACAAGACAGAGGAACTCTATATGTTGCTCCAGGAACAGAAGTTTACGCTGGAATGGTTATTGGAAATACATCAAAGGGAGAAGAAATGGAAGTTAACCCAACCAAGGGAAAGCAACTTACAAACATGCGTGCTTCAGGAACAGACGAGACAGTATATCTAGCTCCTGCACTTGAAGTTACAATTGAGCGTGGACTTGAAATCATGTGTGAAGATGAATATTTAGAAATCACACCAACTTCAGTTCGTCTTAGAAAGAAGTTTCTAACAAAGACAGGACGCGAGAAGTCAGTGAAAGGGATTAAATAAGTAAAATAAAAAACCGGCCGCATCATTCTGATGCGGCCGGTTTTTTTGTAGTCATTTCCAGGCAATAAAAATACCCCACTTACGTAGGGTATTTTTATTAGACGATTATTTCTAAATCTAGCTAAAGATTAGTAGTCGCGTCTGAATCCACGGTCTCCACCTCTGTCTCCACCGCGGTCATCGCCACCTCTTCCACCAAAATCTCTTCTTGGTGCTCCCATAGGAGTATCTGTCTTAGGACGAGCTCTGTTAACTACAAGGTTTCTTCCTTCAAGATCTTGTTCGTTGAACATAGCGATAGCAGCGTCTGTTGCCTCATCGGTTGCCATTGTGACAAATCCGAATCCTCTTGAACGTCCACTCATCTTTTCTGTCATAACGATAGCGTCTACTACTTCTCCAGCCTTTGAAAATGCTTGCTTAAGACTTTCTGTTGTAGTTGTCCAAGCAAGGTTTCCGATATATAACTTTCTTTCCATTTTGTGTGTTTTGCGTTACTTTTAATCGTCCATAGCCGACCTCCTTACGCCAACCACACAGATAACTCCGCTGGCCTAATTGAGATACTACGAACTTCTTCAGTATAACACATATATTAGCAATAACAATGCAAATGTGTGGTTTGATGACGTAACCCTCCTAAATCAGCCCTTTAGAACCTCATCCAAGCAATTCTAGCTTGAATACTATAGGTTTTTTATAATAGGCAATTTTAGCGATAAATACTCCAAAAGCATCTTTTTTGAGGCCCCAGCGTCCGCGAAGTACTCTCTAACGGTAATCAAGGTCTCCAGCTCATCCTTACTCATTCTCCTGTTTAGCTTAGACTTTTCCAAATCTTTCAATGTAATTTCTATATCATGTAGAAACTGAAATAGCTTAGATGAGTCATCTTCGCCCTCCTTTCCAGCATCATCAACCATCTTCTTAACCATTTCAATTCTCTCAGCCATACTTGATCCAAAGAATCTTGAAACTGAGTCTGAAACTATCAACCTCAGCTCTGGCTTCAGTTCTGATTTCAACTCCGCGTTCCCTTCATTCTTTTTACTGGCCATGTTTCCCCCATTTTCAAAATTATCTAAAAAATCCGCCATTGCGTGCGTCTCAACTCTAGACTGAATTGTTGGGAGTAAGAGTGAGCCTGAGGATATTGTTATAAAAAAATATGTATTTGGAAATGGCTCCTCCAAAGTTTTAAGCAATGCGTTTTGAGCTTGATGCCCCGCACCGTTTATCTCAATCAAAGCAACTTTGTTTCCTCCGCCGTTTTGTCCAAATGATTTTTGCGAATTAAAAGCCACCACCTTCCCTGCCTCATCCACATTTAATTGGTTACTTTTTATATGTAAAAAATTTGGAGACACATGAGGGTCCTTACCTGATTCAAGCTCTAGGGTATTTGAGATAAATTTTAGCAAAGGGGAAATACCATCACTGGAAACTTTTTCGATTATATATGCGTGATGATTTAATTTCATTTGTATGTTTTGGGGTCAGGCACCATGGTGCCTGACCCCAAATCTTTATCGCTTGGAAATAATTGTTCTCTTATATGTATTCAAGTGCTCCAGGGCGATACCTGTTCCTTTAGCAACACAGTAAAGTGGATCATCAGCAAGCTTTGCTTTAACTCCAGTTCTTCTATAAACAAGCTCTGGAAGATTACGTAACTGTGAAGATCCCCCAGTCATTATTATCCCGTTATCAATAATATCAGACGCAAGCTCAGGTGGAGTCTCTTGAAGAACATCCTTGATTGCCTTGATCATATCTCTTAATTCTTTTGCAATTGCCTTAACAACTTCATTTGTTTTAATTTCAACAGATCGAGGAAGGCCGGTTAGAAAATCGCGACCCTTAATTGTCATTGAAAGTTCATCGTCCATTGTAACGGCGGACCCTACGTTTATTTTCATCTCCTCTGCTGTCTTATCCCCGATCGCTAGGTTATAGGTTTTCTTAATGTAATCCGCAATTGCAAGATCAATTCTATTTCCTGCACATTTAACAGAATTACATGTCACAATTCCTCCCAAGGAAATAACGGCAACGTCTGTTGTTCCACCACCAATGTCTACAATCATGTGTCCATTTGGCTCTTGAATAGAAATACCAGCGCCAATTGCAGCAAGAATAGGTTCCTTAACAACATATGCATTTTTAGCACCTGCCTTAATTGCAGCCTCAACTACAGCACGTCTTTCAGTTGAAGTAACACCAGCAGGAACTGAGACCATCACGTCTGGCTTCCAAATATTCCATCTGCCAAGAGCCTTGTTTATGAAATATCTAAGCATAGCCTCAGTAACTCTATAGTCAGCGATAACACCATCGCGCATTGGTCTATATGCAATAATATTGTCTGGTGTCTTTCCAATCATATCCTTTGCGTCTATTCCAACAGCCAGAATCTGATTATCTTGCTCAGAAACTGCAACAACTGAAGGCTCGTTTAGAACAATTCCACGCCCAGGAAGAAAAACAAGAGTATTAGATGTTCCAAGGTCAATTCCGAGCTTTTTAGAAAATAATGCCATGCCTACATAATAAGGCCTGAAGGCATTTTTTACAACTTGAACTTGACACCATCATGTACCCTGATACAATTACATTACCAGACCTAAAAGGCATCCTATATGGGTGCCTTTTGTATTAAGTACCCTTTAATGACAAGCTATTCATCCATCCTGATTATTTCCCTTAGGAACTCAAAGTCCAAAAACTTATCTCCAGCAAACTTTTTTATTTCTTTTGCTGTGCGTGGAGATCTTGCTAACACTAGAACTTCTTTATTATTGTCTCGTAAATATTTGAGCGCTGATAAAAAGTCTCCATCCCCCGTAAGAACCAAAGCTCTATCATAATCATCTTTGTAACGTATCAAATAAAGGGTCATATCCACATCACAATTCGCCTTTTTCTGACTTATGCCTTTTCCATCCACATGAGTCTTTACTGGCTTAAGAACAAGAATATATCCAAATTTCTCCAATTTCATGTAGAATCTGATTCTTTTTAAATATCTATTTATAAGAGTTATAATTACATCAGATAAGTTATACTTATTTTTTTCAATGAAATCTACCAAATAAATTGAAACGTCATTTATTGGTACAGTTTCATTCTTTATATAATCAAATGGAAAATCATGTATTTCAACACCTCCAAAATAATAGACCTTATTCGCTTCATACTTAGACTTAAAATACAATGCTAATTTTTCATGATCAATACTCCACCCGAGAGATTTTCTACCACCATAAAATAAATTTGAGGCATCAATAAATACATATGTTCGCATACAACAACCATATCTAATCGATATGAGTTTTCTATAAAGAAAAGATAAAGAAAATCTGAAATTATTATATACGCCCTATATAAATAGATGTATTTATTCAAAAAATGGTGGCAAGCAAGCTTTTTTTATAAAAATATGATAATTTACTCGCCTATTGAAAAAAACTCCATTTTCTGCGATGATTCAGGGGTGTATATACTAACTGTCCATCCTATTTCCAAGTCTTCATTCAGAGAAACCCTAACCTATTGGGGTGCTCATAATTTTCCAGCAGGATCAGTCATTTATGTTCCCTTCAGAAATAAAAATATTTTAGCACTTGTTGAAAGTTGTGTAAGTGCACAGGAATCCAAAGCTGATATCAAAAACGCAGATTTTGTTACAAGAAAAATTGAATCCAAAAAAACAATAACAGCTGTATCACCTTCCCTTATTAAAGCCTGCCAATCTGTTTCAAAAGAATTTGCATATCCAATTGGAGCAATTATAAAAACTATAATTCCTGAATGTGCACTTACATACGCAGAGGAGGCTATAAACAAGAAGAACAAGATCACAACAAACGCAGCTGCTATCACAACACCAACATCAGCTACAAAAACAATCGCAAACACAAGTCACTCTGTAGAAAGTGAATTGATCGAAACAAAATCAGAAGGTAATGACTGGGTTAATACAGAAATAAGCTCTCGCGATATTTATGTTTTTCAAACAAACACAACAGACAGATATGGTACGTACAAAAGTATTATTAGAGAAGAATTTGCAAAAAAGAAATCAGTTATAATTATTGCTCCAACCGTTAATTCTGCGGAAGAGATTTATGAAGAACTGTCTCGTGGAATCAGCGATTACGCATACATATTACATGGTGGAATTAACAGAAAAAAACAAGTTGAAACATGGGGTAAAGCATTAAACGAAACGCATTCAATTGCCTTCATAACAACACCTTCTTTTGTTGGACTACCGAGAACTGACATCGCAACAATAATCGTAGAGAAAGAATCTTCAAGAAGTTACATTACAATGTTCAAACCTCTTTTTGATTATAGATTTCTTTTTCAGAAATGGTCAAAGGAATTACGCGCACGCCTTATTTATGGTGATGTACTACTTAGAGTTGAAACTTTATATAGAAGAGAACGCGGAGAAGTCTTTGATTTCTTCCCTATTTCAATGCGCATAGAGAAGCGTCCAAATACTATTATTGTCGATATGGCCGAGCCAATCAGAAAGGAAAAATCAAAGAAAGAAAAGGATAAAATAAATTCAAAAAATAATTTAATTTATTCTGAAGAACTAGAATCCCAGGTGGAGTATGCCGGTAAGAAGAAAGAGAAAATGATAATTTTCACTGCCCGCCGCGGTCTTGCCCCTCAAACTGTTTGCGGAGACTGTGGAACAACTGTCACATGCTCTGTTTGTGAAGCGCCAGTTGTTTTACATAATTCTAAAGTTGAAAGTAAAAGATATTTCTTATGTCATCATTGCGGACGAGAAAGAACAGCCCTTGAAGGGTGTAAAAATTGTACAAGCTGGAAACTTATCACGCTTGGAATTGGATCAGACACAATACATGAAGAAACTCTAAAGAGATTCCCTGATAGACAGATTTTTAGACTAGATAGAGATACAGCAAAAACGGACAAGCAAGCAAGAGACATCGCAAAAAGATTTAATGATAGTTCAAGTGGAATTTTAATTGGCACAGAATTTTCTTTAAATTATTTGAAACCTGTTAAGCATGTTGCTATTGCATCGCTTGATAGTTTATTTTCGCTTCCTGATTTCAGAATCAATGAAAGGATTTGCCACATTCTTTTACAGGCTCAAACTTTAGCTGAAGAATATTTACTTATTCAAACAAGAAATGCTACGCGCCCACTTCTTGGTTATATTCAAAGTGGAAATTTGAACGATTTTTACAAGTCAGAAATTGCAGACAGAAAAGCTTTGATGTATCCCCCATTTGCAATGTTTATAAAAATCACAATTGAAGCTGAAAAAACTATTGCAGCAAAAGAAATGGGTAAGCTTCAAATATGGCTTGAGAAATGGAACCCGACAATATTCCCTGCCTTTATTCCCTCCGTTGCAGGTAAGTCAATTCTTCATATGCTAATCTCCATGAATCCAAAAGCATGGCCCGATGATGAATTACGTGACATTCTAGTTAGTCTTCCTCCTGAGTTTACGGTTAGTGTGCATCCGGAGAGTTTGTTATAGATGGGACCAATTTACACATCTTTATCCCTACCCAATCTATGGAATTTTAATAATTTCTTAATATGCTACAATAGCAACATGCAAAAGTTTAGTCATTTTAAGCCTGAAAATAAGATTGTTACAGAAGAACACCCTGCCTTAAGACAGGTTTCTATTGCTATACCAGTAGAAGAGATCAAGGGCGAGTATATTCAAAGTCTAATCGCTCATATGGATAAAATGCTATCAGCTCAAATTGACGGTGTGGGTCTTGCAGCACCTCAGGTAGGCGTTCCTCTTCAGCTATTCATGGTATCTGGTAAGATTTTCCTTACAGCAGATGATAGAGAAAAAGTTATGGATGCTGAAAAAGCAAAAAAGAAACATAGAATAATAATTCCAGCAAATCTTGTTTGTATAAATCCTGAAATAATTAAAACGTCAAAAGACAAAAAATGGATGGACGGTGAGGGTTGTCTTTCTGTTAGATGGTTATATGGAAAAGTTCAAAGAGCACTGAGAGTCACGCTAAAAGCATATGATGCTGAGGGTAAATTATTTACAAGAGGTGCAAGCGGATTATTGTCTCATATTTTCCAACATGAGATTGACCATTTGAATGGTGTTTTATTCATCGATAAAGCAAAAGAGGTCAAAGAGTACGATCCTGAAGACATACTATAATTAGAGAAAGAATAATTACGGTATACTACAGACACTCTAAAAAAATTGTCAAAATAGCCTAACATTTACAAAATCGAAATGACTAACTCAAATCAAAAACAAAACTATTCTCCATTAATTTTCTTTGGCTCATCTGTAATGTCCGTCAAAGTACTAAATGCAATGCAGAGTTTTGGTATGCAGGTTGATGCAATTGTAACCGTTCCAGATAAGCCACAAGGTAGAAAATTAGTACTCACAGCTAATCCAACAAAGTTGTGGGCTATTGAACATAATATCCCCCATTTAGAATTTGCAAAATTAAATGACGAAGCCTTTGATAAGCTAAATAATTTTACAAATTCTTCAGGTTCACCAGAAAAACCAAAACTGTTTATTGTAGCATCATACGGAAAAATTATTCCAGAAAGATTTTTAGAAATCCCAGATTTTGGAGCTCTGAATGTTCATCCATCTAAGCTTCCAGAATTCAGAGGCGCTTCCCCATTACAATCAACAATACTAGCAGACAAAAACAAAACAGCGGTTACTGTTATTAAAATGGATAAGGAAATGGACCATGGCCCAATTTTTGCCCAAAAAGAAGTAGATATTGCAAGCATTGCAGATTGGCCAGTAAAATATTCTGAGTTTGAATCAATCACAGCAAACATTGGAGCGGAGCTTATTTCTGAAAATATAGATGCATATATAAATAGTGAATTAAAACTAATAGAACAGAACCATAGCCTTGCGACATTCACAAAGAAAATAACAAAAGAAGACGGACAAATTGACCCATGGACAACAGACGAATCAGAACAAAGACAAAATATTTTGAAAATTAGAGCCTTTGAGGAGTGGCCTGGAGCATATTTTTTCATTGATAAGTTAATTAAAGGAGAAACTAAAAAACTGCGTGTAATTATAAAGGATGCTGAATGGATAGATTATGCAGAAGATGGCCGCAAACTACATATAACCAAAGTGGTACCTGAAGGTGGAAAAGAAATGACCTGGAAATCTTTTCTTCAAAGTATGGAGGGTACTGGTAAAAACTAAAGCAAAAAAAATAGCCCTCATACTAGAGGGTTATTTTTTATCTTATTGTTTCTAATTATTTCGAATGCATTTTATATTGCCATCGCCCCATCTTTATTTATCCTCTTCTAAACATATTCTTAATCTTCTGTGCCCCTCTTTTAAATAGGGTGTGGCTTTTATCCTTTTCAGTAGACAAAAGATCAAATAATTCATTTTGCATCAAATCAATTGCAGAATATATATCTTCAGAAGTTCTCTCTACCCTATTTAGTTTTCCCTTACTCCAAACATTAACTTCTGCCATAAATATATCACCTGTCTTATGATGGTTAGTTGTCTTTTTCAATTCAACTTCAACCTTAGTGGTATCATTAATAAACTTCTCCACAGAGGACATCTTCTTATAAAGATAGTCTTCGATTGGTTCTGAAATATTAATGTTTGTACCTTTTATGATGATTTTCATATTTTTTCTGTTATCTAATAACAACTATATTATACACCCATCAATCGATTTTGTGTCAATTGAAACAAAATAGCGTTTTTTAACGTTACACCTAGAAATTCCGACCAAGTTTATACGCTAGATATATTCCAAGAAAACCACCTACGGCAGTCAGAACAACAGAGGTCATTGAGAAAAAACTATCACCCCACAATAATGGCAAATATCCACCAGCCGTTGACCCCACCACCATGAATATATAAATTAAGGTTTTTCTGCTCATGTAAACATTCTAACACATTTTTCTGTAGTAAATACTAATTTATTCAGCATATTTCGTTTACCTTTTATATCATAGGATATATAATAACTATCCATTATCAATTAATAATTTAAAATATTTATGACACAAACTTTAGATGCAATGAACTGGAGATACGCCACAAAAGCTTTTGATACAGAAAAGAAGCTTTCAGATGAGCAATTTAATAACCTACTCGAAGTTACAAGATTATCAGCTTCATCATATGGACTACAACCTTGGAAAATCATTGTTGTAAAAAATCCAGAAACAAGAACTGAGATTAAAAATAATTCATGGGGTCAGACACAAGTAACAGATGCTTCACATCTTGTTGTTTTTGCTATACCTACGGATTTGAATGACGCCTTTGTTGATAAGTTCATAGGTACTGTTTCTACAACTCGCGGAGTTGATGTAGCAAATCTAGATGGATATAGTCAAATGATTAAGGGAGCAATCAAATCAAAGACAGAACAAGGTGGAGTACAGGCTGTAAAAGATTGGGCTGCCAGACAAGCTTATGTTGCCCTTGGAACACTACTAACAGCATGTGCTGTAGAGAAAATTGATTCATGTCCAATGGAAGGATTTGATAGCAAGAAAGTTGATGAACTTCTTGGACTAGCTGAGCTTGGTCTTGAATCAGTTGTAATGTGTCCAGTTGGATACAGATCAGAAGCTGATACAAGTGCAAATGACAAGAAAGTTAGATTCTCAAAGGAGGAAATAGTCATTGAAAAATAATCGATTTTTAAAAATCACAAAACAAAAAACTCGCTAGCATTTCTTGCAGCGAGTTTTTTATTTAGACATAGATCGATAAAACTATTTAAATCTACTGGCGAACAGTTTGACATTTACCTAAAACATGTTATTGTCATTAACGAAACAGATCAGGAAAGCACACCGCTTTCCTCCTTTAAATTCAAACAAGAGAAACACAAAAAAATGATCAAACAGATTCCATTATGGCTTACCCCATACGTTATCGGACAGGCAAATCTCACTTACGCCGGAGAGATTTACACCTATGCCATAATCAGCGCAGAGTTTTCAACAGGAAAATATGCACCCGCAAACTTCGTCATTTTCAAAGATGGAGTACTTGCGATTAGCGATGCTTATCCGAAGGAATATCGGGAACTCGGGTTAATCCATGAAATCATTGAACCCACTAGAGACCACGATGACGGAGAGTGCTTATACGCACTGAAACAGGAACTGGAAATGGCAGAACAAGAAGAAGGAGTTAATTTACGCAAGTACATTAGCTTTAGACTTGCGTTCTTTAACGACTGGGTTACCTACTATGGTCAAAAGGAGCGGTCTCCAAAAGAGAGTTTCCTTCTTCGTAAGCTGGAGGTGAGTTACAACCACCTACTGTCATTGGTGGAGGCTCCAACAAAATAGCCAAATCATCAAAGAAGGATGACTTCTTGGAACAAAATTGTCATCGGAGTTTTGCAAATGCAATACTTCAAACCGCCGCCCCTCGAATGAGGGCGGTTTTTTATTCACCTAAATAAGCCTCCGCCACACCAAAGTACTTATTGAAGTTATGTAGCAATCTATTTAATCTATCAAAGTTTTAATTTTAGCTAAAATATTCCACACAACAATCTCTTTCAATCTACCTGAAAAATTAACTTTTCTTGCTTTATAGTCTGCAGACTTAATATGGTCTGTTAATACTACTCCGGAAATGTCGCTCACCAATCCCAGATTATCGTTATCAGTGAACCCCTCCATCTCGATGGTCACTTCATACGGATAATTCTTAATTTTACTAGTGATTGGACAAATCAAAATAGTATTAGATTTAGAATTATATATCTTTTTGGTTATTACTACAGCCGGTCTGTATCCACCTTGCTCGTGTCCTTTAATTGGATTGAAGTTTAGTTTGATAATATTTCCTTGTTCAGGTATATACATATTATATACATTGTCAATCTAGTGGTTATAATAAAAAGATATTCAATGCCTATGAAGAATACCAAACAGACATGAAGTTCCTATAAATAAATTCTAGAGAAAAACAAAAGATTTTCAGCATAACTAGTAAAATAACATCGAAGTCAGAAAGTTTTTGCTAATAAAAATGTGGCGGCGAGGGTTTCCCTCGCCGCCACCACTAAAGATCGTCCTCATGTCCAGTAATTCTGAAGCCCTCGACGAGTGCTTCTTGATTTTGTCTTGCGCCACACTCTATTTTTTCTGAATAGAGAAACTCTAAGATTTCCCGCCTTTCACGCAACTTTGCGGCCTGAGCCCGCAAACCTAGTTCCCTTCCAATTTCTGATGCTGTGACTCCGTATTCATTTGCCACAATGTGAATTACTTTTCCAATAGGTACGCCTTGATTTTCAGCTCTTTCTACAACGAGGTCTGCCAAATCACCTATAGACGGCAGAGTTTCATTTTGATCTGATGGTCTCATGATTTTATTCTCCTTTGATTAAGTCTTCACTCTTCCAATAATAGTATATCTTAAAAAACTAAAATATAAACAACATCACTCCACATTTAATTTTATAGAATCAAAATACTAGACATACCAACAACTCCGTGTTAGCATTTTGGTATGACTCAAAGTTATCAACAAATGAATAAAGGAAATTCACCCATTCACAACATTGGTGCGTTTTTTGCCATGTTCCTATCAACAGACGCAGGAACATCAAAACTTATATTCAGCCGTGATAATTTTAACTCAAACTCTTAGATACAAAATATTTAATCAATTTTAGAACTATCTCGGCTGAGTAAAAGCCGAGATTTTTTCTTGTATTTTTTTACTCAGCACTAGCCAAAAAAAACGACACCAACAATAGAATAAAATTGATTATGAACCTACAAAAACGGACAATCGTCCAATATGTCACACTCACGTCACTCCTGAGCTTCGCAAGAGGCGCAATTGCGGCGGTATACGTATCATTCCTCATTTCCAATGGTTTAAACCTACTTGAAGTGAATTTGGTAAATTTAGTCTATTTTTCAACCCTATTTATTTGTGAGATACCAACAGGTGCCTTTGCAGATATTTTTGGAAGAAAATCTTCATTTGTTATGTCGTGTTTACTCACGACAATCGGTGGATTCATGTACGCCTATTCAAAATCATTCTGGGGCTTTGCAGCATCAGAAGCAGTTTTGGCAATTGGTGCAACTTTTGCAAGTGGGGCCTTTAAAGCCTGGCTTGTCGATAAACTACAACATCATGGATACACAGAATCACTGCATAAGGTCTTTTCCAGAGCACAAATTTTTAGCTTAATCGCTGGAATTATTTCTGCTTTAATTGGATCTCAACTTGCAGACATCAGTATTGAATTGCCATGGATATGGCTTGGGTTTTTCTCGCTTATAACGGGAATAATCGCAATGTTCTGGCTTAAGGAAGAGTACTTCGTCAAAAAAGAATTTTCCTTCAAGCTGGGGCTCTCGGCGATGAAAGAAACCACCAAGCAAAGTATTGAATTTGGTATCAACAACAAAGTGATTAGATTCCTTTTGGTTGCTGGTCTTATTCAAGTCTTTGCCGTGCAAGCTCTAAACATGCAATGGCAACCATACTTCTTAGATTATCTTCATGACAAAAAATCTTTAGGATACATTTGGGCAGGTATGATGCTTGGACTAACGGCAGGTTCACTACTTGCTAATAAATTCCTAGCATTAGTTAAGGATGAAAAAAAGGCCTTAACTATTTGTCAGCTGTTAATTGGATTTGGGACATTAATTATTACGATAATACCATTTCCAGTAGGCATCGCAGTGTTTATTCTCCATGAAATTCCAAGAGGTATGTTTGCTCCGCTGAAAGATAAGTTCCTTCAAGATAACATTCCCTCACACGCAAGAGCAACGATAAGCTCCTTTGAAGCCATATCACCCCACCTTGGTGGTATGATTGGACTATTTGCGAGTGGATACGTTGCGAATCGTTTTGGGATTCCATCAGCCTGGATAATGTCGGGATCGCTTATGATTATTCTGACACTTATGGTTGCAAAAAATGGGCACAACAAAAAAGCCGGAACTGGAAGGCTCTAAATTTTCAGTCTGCACAGCTACCAAGCTGTGCAGTTTTTTTGCATATTTTATAACATGCAGACCGTACTTAACTTAGATAAATATTAAAATTAAATAAAACAAAAACCCCACCATACCGAAACGGAGGGGTTTCCGTTTGGATGATGAGGTAAATTTAGAAGGAATAATAATTAGCCACAAGATCTCAATCAGACGATCCTCCAAAAAAACAGACTTCATGGAACATAATTTGCTTTTCCGTGCTAATACGATACGCAACATCAAATCTGTCGCTTTCAGCTGGTATAAATGACTGAATCAATTCAACAATCAATCTCTCCAAAGTTATAACTTGGACATAAACACTACGGCGAATCGCGCCATCGTTCCGCAAAAAATTATTAAAACTTGGATTGTCATCATGAACCCCATTACCAATGTCCTCAAGAACACTTTCTTGTGACTGAAGACCTGTATTACTTTCAACTATTTTGAGAAGAGTTTGAAGACGAACGATTTTAAGCAAATCCTCCGCTAAGACATCAAATTTAGGAACGACTACTGTGCCCCAACCCGGTGAGTACGCCACTAGGCGTGACTCAGGTAAGCCGTGAATTTCTACTGTTTGAGCTAAAATATCTGATACGATTTGAATAATGTTCATACTATTATCTATTGTTTGGTACTTCATTGTTTAATTTGGGGTCAGGCACCATGGTGCCTGACCCCAAATATTATCTACCTGACAGGTTATGCTAATTGTAATCAATAGTCAATGAGATGTATTTTACTATCTATTTGGGTCAACGAGCAAAAAATGCTAATATAACCTCAATGGAAACTAATACCCCATGGGACGTAATAGTAGTAGGTGGTGGACCTGCTGGCATGATATCGGCAGGAAGAGCAGCAGAATGTGGCGCTAAGGTTCTTCTTATTGAAAAAAATGAAACACTAGGTAGAAAACTTTTAATTACAGGAGGAGGAAGATGCAATGTTACAAACTCGGAATTTGATATTAGAAAGTTTCTAGAAAGATTTAAAGACGATGGTAAATTTTTATTCTCTGCTTTCTCGCAACATAGTGTAAAAGACTCGCTGGATTTCTTTCACAAATACGGAATGGAGACAAAGGTAGAAAATGAATTACGAACCTTCCCTGTTTCGAATAAATCACAATCCGTCTTGGACGTACTAGTGAATTACATGAGAGAAAATAAAGTTGAAGTTTTATCCAACTCCCCAGTTATGGGTATTGCTGTAGAGAATGATGAAGTTGCAACTAGAAAAATAGTTGGAATAACACTAAAGGGCAAAAAAGTGATATATGGAAAAAGTGTAGTCATTGCAACCGGTGGTGCTTCCGCTCCTCTTACCGGCTCAACCGGCGATGGCTTTGTGTGGCTAAAAAGTATAGGACATACTGTAATTGACCCTATTCCCTCACTTGTTCCACTAGCAATAAAAGACGAGTGGGTTCCAAAATTAGCTGGTATTAGCATGACAGATATAAAGATTTCCATTTTTCAAAATGGTAAAAAACATTTCTTTAAGAAGGGAAAAATTCTTTTCACACACGTGGGCGTAAGTGGACCAACAATACTAAATATGAGTAGAGATATTGGAGATCTTCTGAAGTATGGAGAAGTTACTGTCTCCTTAGACCTATTACCATCAGAAGACTATGGAGTTTTAAATACTAAACTTCAAGAGCTATTTAAAGAACATGATAAAAAGAAATTTAGAAATGCTCTTGTAAATATCGTACCTTCTGCTGTCGCACCCATCATTGTAGATCTATCATTAATTGATCCAGAAAAGGCCTGCAATAGCATTACCAGAGAAGAGAGAATCAGACTTATAAATCTACTAAAGGATGTACCACTTCATGTTGAAAAACTGCTGGGAGTGGACAAGGCAATAATTACAAGCGGAGGAGTTTCTCTTGATGAGGTCGATTTTAAAACCATGTCCTCTCGCCTATTCCCCAACCTATACCTTGTTGGCGATATACTGAACGTTGACAGGCCTTCTGGAGGCTTTAGCCTTCAGTTATGCTGGACAACAGGTTTTGTTGCCGGCGAGGCTTCTGCTAAAGGGCTAAGGCGATAATAGTAAGGGTAATAAGGAGTGGTAGCACAAGGAGATAACAATGATTAGGATAAGGGAGGTTGTATTTTGTGCACTTTCTTGGTACTATTGTGAACATATCCGCCCGTAGCTCAGTTGGTAGAGCAGTCGCCTCTTAAGTGAACGGTCGTAGGTTCGAATCCTACCGGGCGGACAAGAGTTCAATAACTCTATAATACTATAGGATCTTAAAACATCTTCTGGTATTATATAAATATTGAATTCTTAAATTCAGAAGAATCATAAATATGGGCGAGTGGCGGAATTGGTATACGCGCTAGTCTTAGGAACTAGTTCCGTAAGGATTGAGGGTTCGAGTCCCTCCTCGCCCACCATAAACAAAACAACATACACACCCGTGTATGTTGTTTTGTTTAATATGAAGGGAGAGAGGGTGTGCTTTGAGGCACATACGTGAGGGACGAGAAAAGCTTTGCTATATTTTGAGAACCTGAAAGATTCGATAAAATTGCAAAGGTGTACTGGGGCAGTATGCACCGAGTCCTTCCTCGCCCACAGAAAAAATACACAGACGCAAGTCTGTGTATTTTTATTTTGTTAAAAGTAGAGCACTTTTCAAGACTATATTTCCTCGCCCATCAAAAACAAAACAGCATATACAATTTGTACGTGCTGTTTTATTTGAGTCTCTAGAGCTTCTGTATATTCTGAATCTGACTTGTCGGACCTCCAACTGTGTTTGAAATAACTCTCATTATTCCAAAAACAGAAAACATAATAGCGATACCAATAATACCCCATAAAATGTGACTCCTGCCTGTTTCTCTAGCTTTTGGATCTGAAGCTCCTTTTATATAATCAAAAACTCCCCATGTGAAAACAACCATAGCTACCGCGAAAGCAAGTACAATAAGTGGATTAAGAATATACCTACTAATTGAGGTTATAAGGGTCATCAATGCTGGTGGTACAGTTCCTGACATAATTAGTTATAAATTACTATTTAAGCTGAATTGAACCTCCTGCTTGTGGTAGACCAGGACCTGATGGAATATTTTGATTTAGACTGAATGTGCTTGTTAAAAGGTTAACTAGTCCCCATACAGAAACCATAACAGCAAGAGCTATAATCCCCCAAATTATATAGCCTCTAGCTTCTGTTCTAGCTTCGGAATCCTTAGCTGAGAATACCAATCTAAAAATACCCCATAGGAAAAATAGTACAGTAAGACCAATGATAAAGGGAATAAGTCTATTTGTGAAATCAGTAGCTTGGGCCAAAAGGCCGTAAAGTCCACTAATTCCAGTTGTTGAATTTGTCATAATTAAATTATTTTATTAAATACTAAGTTATCTTTTACTAAGCAACATAAACGTCACTTAATACTATTATACCCTATTATTTAAAAGTTATATACACAATTAAAGAAAAACTGTGGATTCTAAAATATAGAAGTATTTGGGAATCCCGGCACCATTGGAGTAACACTACCAAAACCAAAAGATGAGGTTAATAAATTAACTAGCCCCCATACAGAGACCATGATAGCTAATGAGATAATTCCCCAAACTATATACCCTTTAGCCGTCTCTCTCTCTTTTGAATCACTGCTCGCAAAAATCAATTTGAAAAGTCCCCATATAAAGACAACTAGAGTTAGGCCTATTATAAAACCTACAACTCCATTTATAAATGAAATTAGAAATACTATTACTCCCTTTGCTCCTATTTCTCCTGTCATTGTATTTTATAATTAATAATAATCATATTACCATGTATCAGATTAATTTAGCTGAGGTATCATCAATCCGCCTGAAAAGAATGTAGTGGTTAGAAGATATACCAAACTCCAAACTGAAATCATAACAGCCAAGCCTATTATCCCGTATGTAATATATGCCAGACCCTCCTGTCTTTTCTTACCATCGCCAGCAGCTGTCATGGTTCTAAATATTCCCCACAAAAAAACTACAAGTGCTAATGCAACGATGAATGGTACAACGTAACTTCCTAATATATCTATCATGCCAACTACAAGGCTTTTCAGGTCTGTTACATTACCAACCTGAGCTAAGAGTGAATTTTTACTTTCTAACATTTTTTTAAATTATATTGATAATAGTCTTATTTGACTGATGATGTAAAACACTTTATTGCCCGCTACCAACCTGCTTAATTGTTGTCTGAACTACTATGGCAATAGCCTGAGCACCGAATATTATCGCAATACCTATTACAACATAAAGCAGCATTGATTTAGCTGTCTTTATCTTTGCAGGATCACCATTTGCCAATACAAACTTAAGACCTGCGATTATAATGAAAACAACAGACAAAACTCCAGCAATAACCTGAACGGAAGATATAACAATGCCAAGCACCTGACTGAGAGTTGTTGTTGAACCAAGGGGGTTATGAATTTTACCATCATTTATTTGAGCAAAAGCAATTGAGTGGGCGGTTATAAAGTCTACACCAAAGATAACAAGAAGCATTAAAGCTCCTGTAACCATGAATAAGATTAATCTAGTGTTTTTCATTTTATGTTGTTATATAATTTTTTCGTAAAAAGTTTGGTCAACGCCTAAGCTTGTTAGTATAAAGTATACAATAATCCAAGCACAAAGGGTATATACCATTCCCCAAACAACTTTATACAACATATCCTTAGCTTTCTTAACCTTTGATGCATCTCCACCAGAAGTTATATACATCATACCCGCATACAATAGAACTATAACAAAGACTATACCTATTAACTCAATAGCATATTGAACCATGGCATTTATTAAATTAATTAAATCTTGCCATCCACATGGAGTTGATCGGGTTGTACAGATAAGTAAAAGATTTGAAACAGGGTTTGAACCCGTACTTTGCGCAAAAACTTTGCTAACATTTAGAAAACCAAATAATACAACCGCAAGTGTCAACAAGGTAGACCAAACTGTATTTTTGCTTTTCGCAAAGTTTTCCTTTTTCAATAATTTATTTTTTATTATTTTCATCAAATCTATCTATTATTATAATTATCTAAATTGTAACATATTCTATATATTAATTCCCTGTAGAATTAACACTACTTGGGCTTGCCCCTGAGACAAGAGCCTGAAGCTTCTGATTCAAAATATTTCTAGCCTCTCCACTTGTTATTTTACCCGTTGTAATTGTGTCAATTAATTCTCTAAAAATTGAATCGGTCGCAGTGGAGCTTGGGTCATACCACGTCTTAGCTTGAATAGCCGCTTTACCAAAAATATCTATGTACACGTTCTCACCATTTGGCACTTGAAGCAGATCTCTTCTGGCAGAAGGCAAGTTTGTTATTTTTACAAACTCTGCCTGAGCAACTGAGGCAACCAATTGTGTCATTACACTTATTGCAGCAGCTTGATTTCTTGATTGTTTGACAAGAGCTAGAGCATTTATTTTAGCGTACGATGCAGATTGTACATTTGCAGACCTTAACTCATCTTGTGGCATAAGAGCAACATCAAAGTTAAGATTAGGATTCTTTCTTTGTAGAACAGGATATTCACTTGCAAAACCAAAGTACATTCCTAGATTTCCAGAAATGAAATAATCTCTTGATCTTACCAGAGATTTATTCCATGAATATCTCTCATTATTAGGATTTGAAAATGAAGTATAGAAATTTGTGGCTGCTTCAAAAATATTTGTGCCACTTGGAGAAAGTACATCTACGGTAGACATATATCTACTTACGGCAGGGTCAAACTCTACTAAATTGTTTCCGCCTTGAAGCATTAAATTAATAAAAATTTCTTTGGAGTGGTCAATATTGGAAGACTCCCCTAGGGCGACAGCAGATTTTATAATTTCTGATCTATCAGTTCTTTGAGTTAAACTTGGAATTGAAGCTGTGAGCTGTTGCCATGTTTTTGGCGGCAACACAATTCCACCATCGCTAAACATGGTCTTATTCCAATACATAACCAAAGGATCAACGTTTAAAGGTAGTGCATAAATTCCATCTGCCATTACAAAGATGTTTGCAGCATCTATAAAAGTGTCTGAGAATGTTCTTTGAGGCAATGTTTTAAACGGAATAGGCTGTAGCTTGCCCTTCCAAGAGAAAATTTTTGAATCATCAATTAAAACAATGTCTGGTCCTTTTCCTTCAGCTAATGCATTAACAAATTCTGCTTCAAATGTATCAGCACTTTTTTGTACATAAGTTACATCCATCGCTTTTTTTTGAGGATCGATTATTGCAAGGAGATTTTTGAAATCAGCCTCAGCCTCTGTTCCCCAGATAGTTGCTTTTACAGCAGTATTATTTGAAGAGTTAGTAAACGCAGAAAAGATTATAACTCCAACAATGGCTGCAAATATAAATACTCCTATAAATATAATTTGAAATGGGCTTGATGATTTGTTCATACGTAAATATTATAACTTAATCTACAAATTTAAACACTAGTCCATAATGATAGTCCCCTGCATCAAATTCTTTCTCTAAAATTAAGTTCTCTTTTGCAAACCAAGCTGTTACATGTTTCTTTGAAACAACACAGTCTGGATGTGGACCAATTTGATTAGATGAGTCTATCCAATCTATTACACCGATCTTACCTTTTTTCTTCAATATCCTAATGGCCTCTTTAACCACTTTCTCAGGATGATCACACACAAACAATGTATTTGCTAAAATAACTCTATCCACACTTTCTTTGGAGAGTCCTGAGCCGTTTAACGATTCTACGTCCCCTCTTATGACTTCAACATTTTTAAGATTTAAAAGCTTTGACTCATTTGCAATCCTTGTCAACAAATCCGCCCTAGTATCAATTGCAAAAACCTTACCATACTGTCCAACTTTTTTTGCAAGAGCCATAGTGTAGTACCCTGCGCCTGCATCAAAATCAGCAACAGTCATTCCTTCTGCAATATTCATGTCCTGCAATGTTTTTTCAGGTTTAACAAAACTCATGTAAATATTATAGCACAAGTAAAATACAAAATATCTGTATTTTTTAAATTTTGTTGATAGATCATAATCTGTAGATAAATCAGTAAACGAAATATCGCGCAGGCATGGAATGCCTGCGCGATGAATATTCACCCCTGATCCGTTGTTACGAGCATTCCATCAGAGTTTCAAAATTATTTGGCAATCTCTCGGTATCCAAATTTTATTCAGCACCTTAATGAACGCAGGTAAAGTCTTCAGTCTACCCAAGGAGTGATCGTATGCAATCCTTTTAAGTGCTAGGTAAATCTGTGTAATGAATCGCCGAATATCATTTGCATGAACTGCTCCAAATTTTATACCAGCCCACTTTGCAACATTCCCAATAAAAGCGGGACTCAACTTATTAAAACTACCAGTATGCAGCAAACTTTTCAGACTCTTCATCTTTCGCGTCACAGGGTTTGTCATAAGTCTCTCCAGTGACGGATAGACCTTTTTCAAAAAAATAGCAATATGCTTAGTTTTGACTTCCGCCTCTGACATTTTGAACCATCTGGAAATGACAAAAATCAGCTTATTGTAACTTGTATGTGACTCAATATCGACATACGATAAATTATGACACTCCGTTACGCCTTTTTGACATCTAGGCCTCCTGTGATGACGATTGAAACATCTAATCAAATAATCAATCTTGGCGTTTGCATCCATGTGCCAGAAAGCATTCAATTCACCGTTGGTTAGATGATCAAGCCTGTATTCACGAGACCTAATATTCTTCCAATCGATGACAACTATTCTGGGTAATCGGCTCCAAGTCAATTGGACTACTGGAAATATCTTAAGCGTCTCTCTTTCCTCCTTTTCTTCCTTCCTTCTTTCTTTGTTCGTTTTTGTTCTATTATTAGTATCATTGTCCACAAAGCCTCCTTTGTTGTTTTGGATCCTTTTGAATATTGCTCTTTTTTTATTAATTTTGCAAGTAATAAAAAACCCCAGTATTATCACTGGGATTTCCTAATTTTGAAGCAAATTTTTTATAGACAGATCAATGAAGCCAAACTATCACCTTCTCTTAACTTCATAATTCTCACTCCTTGTGTATCACGCCCAAGTGCTGGTACCTCCTTTAGATCACATCTAATAACCTGGCTTTTCTTTGAAATTGCAACAAGTTCTTCAAGTTCTGCTGTCAGGATTCTTGCAGAAATCAAATCTCCAGTCTTTGGGGTAACCTTTACAGTTTTAATTCCAGAACCTCCTCTTCCTTGAATCTTATATTCTTTAATTGGAGTTTTCTTTCCATATCCATTTGAAGACATAACCATTACATATGCATCAGTTACATCTTTTGCAATTGTGTCAGCCCCAACAACGCTTACATCCTTATCCAATTTCATAACACGTACCCCACCAGCAGAGCGTCCCATCTCTCTAACATCGCCCTCATCAAATCTAATAGATTGACCATCTGATGCAACAACCATTACCGAATCCTTCTTTTCAACAAATGATGCAGAGACTAATTCATCATTAGGATCAAGTCTAATTGCAATAATTCCACTTCTTCTAACATCAAGGAAACTTTCAATAGAAACCTTCTTTCCAGTTCCTTGTTTTGTAATCAAAAATAGACTTAGTCCTCCGCCTTTTTTAATTTGCTTTGGCATCGGAAGAACTGAAGTTACTTTCTCATTATCAGAAAGTGACAAGAAGTTCATTATTGATTTTCCACGAGTAGCACGCTTTCCCTCAGGAATATCGTACATTTTAATTTGATACGCCTTACCCTTATCTGTAAAGAATAATAAATCACTATGAGTTGTGGTTGTTATAAGATGAGTTATAAAATCTTCTTCCTTTGTATCAAGGTCAACAACACCAACACCACCTCTTCTTTGCTTCTTGTATTCATCAGGATCAGTTCTCTTGATATACCCTCCACTAGTTAATACAAGAACACTTTCTTCATCAGGAATAACATCCTCAATACAGAAGTTTTTTGCAGCATGCTTAATGATTTTTGTCCTTCTATTATCACCAAATCTTTCTCTAATATCTGCAAGCTCGTCCTTGATTATTTTTAGAACTCTTTTTGGATTTTTTAGAATATCTTCACACTCTTTAATAAATGCTTGAACGGCCTTTAATTCATCCTCAATTTTCTTTCTCTCCAAACCAGCAAGTCTTTGAAGCTTCATTTCCAAGATGGCGGTTGCTTGTCTATCTGAGAATTTAAATTCCTTCATCAAGTTAACGTGAGCTGTAGGAGTATCTTTTGATGCTTTAATAGTTTTAATAATTGCATCGATATGATCCAATGCTTTCTTAAGACCAAGTAATATATGCTCTCTATCTTGTGCTTCTTTTAGATCAAATTCTGTTCTTCTTCTTACAACCTCCTTTCTATGTTTAATAAACTCTTCAAGACAAGTCTTAAGTGAAAGAGTTTGTGGAACACCCTCAACAAGTGCAACCATGTTGTAGTGAAATGTTGATTCAAGTTGAGTATGCTTATACAAAAAGTTAAGAATGTTTTGAGGATAACTTCCACTCTTCAATTCAATAACAACTCTAATATCTTTTGTTGATTCATCGCGTAGATCTTTAATACCTTCAAGTTTCTTTTCACGAACCAAGTCAGCAATAGCTTCAATAAGAGTAGACTTATTTACTCTATAAGGAATTGACGTAATTATAATTTTAGATTGACCAGCTTTCTCTTCAACAATTTCAGCCTCACCACGAACAACAACTCCTCCTCTTCCGTGAATGAGTGCTGCGGCAATATCCTTTTCATTATAAGCAACACCTCCTAGCGGAAAATCTGGTCCTTTCACAAATTCTAACAAATCTTCAGATGAGGAATCTGGATTATCAACTAAATGAGTTGTGGCATCAACAACCTCTCTTAAGTTATGGGGTGGAAAGTTTGTTGCCATTCCAACAGCAATACCCAAAACTCCATTTAACAAAAGGTTTGGAACAACAGTAGGTAAAACAGTAGGTTCTTTTGCCGAACCATCGTAATTAGGAACGAAGTTAACTGTTTGCTTATTTATATCTCTCAACAGCTCAGATGAAAGACGTGACATTTTAGCCTCGGTATAACGCATAGCAGCAGGTGGATCACCATCAACTGTTCCAAAGTTACCTTGACCAATTATCAATGGGTAACGCATTGAAAAAGTTTGAGCCATGTTAACCATAGACATATAGATAGCAACGTCTCCATGAGGGTGATAATTACCCATAACGTCTCCAACCACCTTTGCTGACTTTACAGTTTTTGCAGATGCAGTAAGACGCATACCACTCATAGCATAAAGAATACGACGGTGAACTGGCTTAAGTCCATCTCTAATATCAGGAAGTGCACGGTCTGTAATAACAGACATGGCATAGTCAATATATGACTTCTTCATTTCCACAGTTAGATTTCTGTCTTGAATTTTGTCTGAGTTTACTGGAACTACTTCAACTGTTGTTTCTATCTTTTTTGCCATTGTTTTATTTTATCTGTACTTAAATATTATAATTAATTCCCCAATAATGCACTATTCTCAACATTACTACTGTCAATATTAGCGTTAACATCATTACCATTACTTACACCATCTACTTCTACAGTAAATCCGCTTTCTGTTGTCGTGGAAATTATTGTACTTGGTGGAGTGATTATAGGAGACTCTAATGAAGCATCCGTAGACGAACTTTCTATAGTAGAATTCTGCGACATACCAAGTGTTCCATTATCAAATTGCACCTTATATCTTCCACCTAGAAAATTATCAGTAGTTAGATTTTTAATACTATCAAAAATACCGCCAATCTCTTGCTTCACAATACCAGTTGGACTAATTTCTTTTGATCCATCAATGGCACCTGACACAGAAGCACTGTTTGCAACACCTCCCATGTTTGGAATAAAGAATGAAAAAACCCAAAAACTTGCAACTACTCCAGTGAATAGAACCGATGCCGTAAAGGCATAAACTGTTCTATAGTTTTCTGATTTTTGTTTTACGTTTTCAATATGTTTTGATAACATGATGTTTTGTTTTTATTTTTTATGTATCCTCGTCAGAAACCACTGATTCTGATGCTATTTTTGCGCTTTAAAAACCCTTATTGCTGTGGCGACAACACTATTATATCACCATTTTTACCTTCTAGGTCTTTTTTCTTAATTGTTAATTTATCAACAGGCTCACTGTGATCTCCGGCTTCCTTTAGAAAGGCAATCAATGCTTCGTCTTTCTTACTATCAAAATGAATTGGAATAATAATTTTAGGCTCAAGATTTAACGCCATTTTATATGCAGACTTTGCATCAAGCACACCATTTCCTCCAATTGGCAAAAACAACACATCTACAGAGTCAATTGCATCAGCAGCATCTTTTGGAAGTGGACCGTCCTGTGCACCAAGAAACAACATCTTGATTCCCTCAACTGTTAATGCATAAATTGTATTAATAAGCTTCTTATCATCCTTATCTATATCGTATGAGGACTCACCAGCTAAGCCTTTAATAAATATACTATTAACTTCATATTCCCCAGGACCTGACACAACAAAGGGCTTTTTGTCCCCATATGTTAATTCAGCGCCACCACACATATCCTCATGAGGTAGAGTTTCAAGTGCAATATCTGCACCAAATTTATTAATTTTGTAGGATGAAGTCTTCGCTGGTGGATTAAAAGCAATAACCAAATCACCATATTGAATCTTCACGGCTTCACGTCCAAGGTATGTAATAATCATGTCGGCATTATACCCTATTATTCAATTCTTGTTTAGTCTCCCCTTCCGTTTTGCCATAAAATAGATATGGTGTAAAGCAGCAAATTTTGATTGACTTATTTCTATCATTTTATATAATAACAAGTATCTTTCTGGGGTAACCCACTGATCCAGAGCAATAGTTCTGGTGACAATTAGAAAAGCTCAAGTAACAACCTGAGCTTTTCTTTTACACTTTCAAAACTTGAATCATCAAGAACTGAGATTCTCCAATACATACGACTGGAGCTAAACATTTTAATTTGATAAATAAGGGCACATCCTTTTTTACCATTCACTTCTAAATCTACGAACCATGAGCCCTTCTTAGCTTGCGTTGAAAGAGGTATCCCAATGAAACCTTTTGCAGATAATTTTCTCAACACAAGTACAGGGCGTTTATAATCATCACCCTTTCCACACGACTCAATTTTAATGTTCAAGCCAACATAACACCACCAAATTTCCTTTGTTCTAAATAATACCTCGCAATCAGAATCCTCAATCGCCTTTTTTCTTCTGTTCCATTTATCAAAATCTTTTATCATATGAATAAGATTTTATTACTCAAATATAAAGAAAAACCAAAGTTTTCAAAGACTTATCCACTTAAATCAAAATTACATATGCAATAATTAGGCTTATTTTGAGAGACTTATTCGCCCTCCAGCCCCAAATTATCATCCTTGAGAAACTTGCGAGTGGCAGTGAGCAGGTGATTGCGAAGGAAATTAAGGGTTTCAGCAGAAAACTGGCGTGTTCTCAAGGATGATAATTTGGGGCTGGGGTGTTGTATTTTCCGCCAAAATATGCATAATATACCAGTCAGATTATTAGCAATCACAAGGACTGTAACCCCCGCCGTGCCATTCAGAAACTCAAGCGGGAGCAGTACTTGATTTTTTATTTCATGACAACAGATATAAACGATACGGCAAAAGATATAATTAGCAATGAAGAGGTTGTAAAAACTGATTCTGAGGTAAAAACAAAGGCTCCTAAAAAAGCTATTTCAGCGGAAGTTGAGGCAGAGATGGCTGCAAAAATCGCACAAATGAACGCAAGTGTGATGGGAAGAATTATTGCAGATTCTCATACCCCACCAAGTGTTACAGATATTGTAGAAGGTAAGGTTATCGCTATAGATAAGAAAGGTGTTTTCATCGATCTTAGACCATACGGAACTGGAATCATCTATGGTAGAGAGTACATAAGTGCTAGAGACATACTAAGAAAGGTTAATATTGGAGACAGTATTGCTGCAAAGGTTGTAGAAGTTAACAATGCAGATGGTTACATAGAACTTTCTCTAAAGGAGGCTAAACAAGCTCTTATTTGGAGTGAAGCAGAAAGTGCTATCAAAAACAATACTGTTTACGATGTTCCTGTTCTTGAGGCAAACAAAGGAGGTCTACTTATGTCATGGCAAGGTATTCAAGGATTTCTTCCTGCTTCTCAATTGAAGGCAGAGAACTATCCAAGAGTAGAAGAAGGAAATAAGGACAGAATCCTTGAAGAACTTAAGAAACTTGTTGGTCAAAAACTTTCTGTAACAATTATTGCAGCTTCTCCAAAGGAAGGTAAACTAATTTTCTCAGAAAAGAATCTAGGAGATGGTGGTGAGAAAGAAAAGGTAGCAAGCAAGTATGTAGTTGGCGATGAAGTTGAGGGCGTTGTAACAGGCGCAGTTGACTTTGGAGTCTTCGTTAAACTTGAAGAAAACCTAGAAGGTCTTGTCCATATTTCTGAAATTGACTGGGCTCTTGTTGAAGATCCAAGAACAATGTTCAAGGTTGGAGAGAAGATAAAAGTTAAAGTTATTGAAATCAAGGATGGTAAAGTTTCTCTATCTATCAAAGCTCTTAAGCCAAATCCATGGAAAGATGCAGAGAAGAAGTACAAGAGAGACGATATCGTTACTGGAGTTGTAATCAAGTACAATAAGCATGGAGCTCTTGCAAGTATAGAAGAAGGAATTGCTGGACTTGTACACGTTTCTGAATTTGGAAGTGAAGCAAAGCTAAAGGAAGCACTTGAGCTTGGTAAAAGTTACACATTCAAGATAAATCTATTTGATTCAAAGGATCAAAAGATGGCACTTTCTTTTGTTGACAAAAACAAGAAATAGGATTAAAAATAGGAGGTGCAGGGCATATTTCCCTTGTTGTATGGCTAGTGTTGGAGTCAAACTGCTGTTTGATTCCAGCACTAGCCATATAACGATGTGAAGCGCGCCGACGATGCACAACAACAAAACCCGCATGAAAATGCGGGTTTTGTTGTTGTTTATAGAGGTCTACTTAGTTTGCTGTATTAAGACTATTCATCGCCTTAAATCTATCTTCTGTAACCGTCACATACAACCCTTCTGAAACTCTTTTTGCAATCTTTTTTAATTCATTCATTTCATCATCCTTAAACTTTCCTAGAATAAATTTAACAACCTTCTCTTCCCCCTTTGGTTTCTTAATTTTACCTGTCGGAGTTGTTGGAGATACACCGATTTTTACTCTTATAAAAGCGTCAGTCTTAATTGCCTTTCTTATGGATTCCAGACCTCTATGTCCGCCCATTCCTCTATTGAAAACCATTTTAATTGCACCAAATGGCAAATCTAAATCATCTTGAATTACGATTAACTTCTCAGCCTTCTTTTCACTTGTTATCAGATCTGCAAGTGACTTGCCACTTTTATTCATAAAAGTTTCAGGTAATATCACGGTAACTTTTTCAACAATCTTTGACTTCCCTTTTCCAGCCTCAATTTCTCCTTTTGAAACTAGTCCTAAAAACTTCTTATCATAAGAAAAATCTGGTAATTCATATTGTTTTGCAAATGATGTAGCAATGAATCTTCCAACGTTATGTCTTGTTGATTCATACTCTTCGCCTGGGTTTCCTAATCCTACAATTATATACATGCATATACTATAACATATGCTATAATTTTACCCATATTATGCATACACATGAAAAAGACATTATAGAGACTGATGAGCAAGTAAGGGAAAAAGCAAAAAACTTAGTTGTGGAGGAAATTAAAAAAGATAAGCCAAAGAAAGACGAGGGTTTTTGGAAGTTTACTATTGTAATGCTTTTAATTTTTCTTGGTATTAGATTTTATGTCGCTGAACCATTTCTTGTCGATGGTGCATCAATGGATCCAAATTTTGCAACTAATGATTATTTAATTGTTGACGAACTAACCTACAAATTCCAAGAACCCCAAAGAGGTGATGTTGTCGTATTAGTACCTCCAATTGATGCAAGTAAATATTTTATAAAAAGAATTGTCGGTTTACCTGGCGAAAGAATTGTAATTGAAAAAGGTCAGACGCACGTGTACAACAAAGAACACCCTGAAGGTTTTGTGCTTGATGAGCCCTACGTAAAATTCAATAGCGATAAGACAAAAGACGAAACTCTTAGCGATACAGAGTATTTTGTTATGGGAGACAATAGGTCCGTGAGTTTTGACTCAAGAAGTTGGGGTGCTCTTCCAAGAAAAGAGATCACAGGAAGAGCCTTTTTACGACTCTATCCATTCGCTAAAATCGGTCTTTTCCCTGGAGGGCTTGATGTCTTCGATAAAAAACAGTAAGGTATAAGAAAATATGCCTAATAACAACAATAGTAAAAATGTGTCAAAAAGTAGTGGTAACAGTCATTCACCTAAAAAAATACATGAGAAGGCTACAAATATAACTAAAATCTCTAATAAACCAATGACAAAAGTAGCTAAAGGCAAAAAAAGTAAGATTCCAGAAATAGAGAAACCGGACCCAATAGACAAGGTTCATAAAATAGCAGAGTTCTCAGCCCGTCACTATGGCTTTGTTCCTTTTGCTGGACTTGAAGTTCAAAAAGAGGATATCGTTAGAGCCAAAGGCTTCAAAATGGGAACAAAGAGAGCTAACAAGGACGAGGTGGCAACATCACTAAATTTTGAGAATTTTCTTGAAGAGCATATTGCTATCACAAGAACTTACATAAACAAAGGAATGTCTGATTTAGTTCAACCCCCAATGATTTGTTACAGTGGACCACTACACGGAAATCATCATTTTGATAAACATAAAGATCACATATTTTCACTACATGTTCTTGGTAACTCAAGAAGTATTGCTGATGCGATGATCATTGAAACTGCTTATGTTATTTTAAAAGATCACGTTGATAAAGGAGAGCTTTTAATTGAAATAAACTCTCTTGGGGACAAGGATTGTTTTACAAAATTCAGCAAGGAATATGTAACTTATTTTAAAAAGAACATTGGTGAGCTATCTGCAACATGTAGAAATGCTTTCAAAAAGGACCCAATGAGTGCTGTATCTTGCGATCATGAAAAGTGTATAGCAATTCAAGATGCTGCTCCAAAGCCAATCAGTTATTTAACAGAGGCATCAAGAGACCATTTTAGAGAGGTTCTTGAATACATTGAATCATTAAATCTTCCTTACATAATAGACCATAATTTAATTGGTAGCGGACTTTATGCTGGAGGGACCGTCTTTCAGATCACTGCCCTTACAGTAAAAGGAAAACAAGATAAAAAAGAAGTACTAGCTATTGGAGAAAGATACAACTCAGTTTCAAAAAAAGCCTGGGGAAAGAAAGATGTTCCAGCAATTGGAGCACATATACTAGTTGAGGCTGATCCATCAAGAAAGGTTCCAAAAATTGTAGCGGTTGAAGATATTAAATTTTACTTTATACACCTTGGGTATGACGCTAAATTAAAATCACTTTCTATTTTGGAAATGCTTAGAGTTGCAAAGATACCAGTTCACCAAGCACTTTCAAGAGATAAGATTACTAGTCAAATTGCAGCTGCAGAAAAATTAGCTGTTCCTTATATATTAATTCTTGGACAAAAGGAAGCAATTGAGAACTCTGTTACAATTAGACATATGAATTCTAGAGTTCAAGAGACTGTGATGATTAAGGATCTTATTGATCACTTGCAAAATCTACTAGATAGTTAGACAAAAAAAGACCCCGCTCATGCACGATTTGAACGTACTATAAACGAGGCTGTGAGTCTATGAAGTTTTGGAATCTACTTCTTTTCAAAACGCACAATGATTGTCTTTGGAATAAAATCTCTGTTACCAGGATTCTCCTCAAAAACAAATACCGTGTTATTAAACTCCTTTCTGATACCCATCAAACGTATAGATCCATCCTTATCCCTGCACCAAAACCTGATTGTACCGAGAGCTGATAAAAGCCAAGCCCTTTTCAGTATCAGCAACACCTCACTCAGCATCAAAATCCTCCGATGCTGTCTTTCTGTGTCTGAGGTAAATATTTCTCTTTCCTGACGGCAGGTTTTAAGCCTGGTAATGACGAAGGTTTTTTTCCTTACATTCTCAACAATTCCACTGAAGCGATTGGCAACACCAACCTCAATCTCGACTTTTTTTGCCCCAATCATTCCTTGAATCCAGCCCTCCATTCTTGCCCGACCGGTTGGTATTTCCATTTCACCGGTTTCATCCTCTTCAAAAGATATAGTTATGTTATCAAATGATGTACTCATGTCCATGTTTCCTTTTTTGTTTGCTTGTTTCGGTTTGACGCCTCATCGACGTTTTCTGTGACAAAAATAGCCCCATCTGTGGGGCCTTCGTTAATATGACACATAAGACCATTTATAGCAAGTGGCTAGGATACAAAGTATGTGTTAAATTATAGCCTATATGACAAATGTTTCAGTAGACAAACACGCAAATGAAAGCGGATCATCAGTTTTAAGACGCTTTACAAAGCGTGTTCAAGAATCTGGTATCCTAAATAAAGTAAGATCAATCAGATATTCTGATAGGTCTCTTTCACCTTACAAGGTTAAGAAATCAACTCTAGAAAGACTTCGCCGTCGCACAGAGATGGAAAAACTTGCAAAACTAGGCAAGCTTCCAGAATCAAAGAAAAAGAGACGATAATTCCAAAAACAATGAAAGTTCTTTTTGATAAGGATAATTTCATGATCTCCTCTACTCTCAAAACAACACCCAAAAACGATTGGGTGCTTTTTGATAAAATAAAAGACAAAGTAATGGGTTCAAACTATGAACTCAGCCTAAACTTCATCGGAAAAGAAAGGATGAGGACTCTAAACAGAACTCACAGAGAGAAGGACTACACAACAGACGTGCTAAGCTTCCCTCTTGATGATTTGGGTATAAAAAGTGAAATGGGTGAAGTTTTCATAAATCTAGACGTTGCAAACAAGAAATCTAAAGACTTCGATAGAACTCCAAAGAACTATTTATTGTTCTTATTTGTACACTCACTAATGCACTTGAAAGGCTTTGACCATGGTGATAAAATGGAAAGCGAAGAAGAAAAAGTTAGAAAGTTTTTTACTATATAAAAATAGTGTATAATGTTTGAGTAAGTGTTGGATACCAACAAAAATTAATCTAAATAAAAATCGTACATTATGGCAAAAGGTCGAAACATAGCAGTTGGAATAGATGTAGGCACACACCAAATAAAAGTATTGGTGTCTGAACTTGAGTCTGCAGAATTCCAATCAGAAAAAGACTCCTCAAGAACAAATGGTTCAAACCTTCCAAAAATTTTAGCTTCAGCATCAATTGAAACAAGAGGTGTTAGACATGGATATGTTACTAATGTCACAGAGCTTGCAAAGTGCATTAGATCCGTTGTAACTATTGCAGAAAAAAATTCTGGTATCCCTATCAAAAAGGCATACGTTTCTGTAGGTGGAGTTGGACTTGGTGCAATCGTTTCAATTGGTTCTGTTGTCACAACAAAAGCTGATTCAGAGATTACAGATCTAGATGTAAAGCGTGCAATAGAAGAAAGTGATAAAGAACTGCCAAACGCCTACATTTTAAATAGAAAAATAATTCACACTATTCCACTTGAATATAAAGTTGACGGAAGAAAAGTATTAGGAAAACCACAAGGACTTAAAGGCATCAAATTAGAAGCAAGAGTTTTATATATTACATGTCTCTCACATCACTTAACAGATTTATTAAGTGCCTTTGATGAAGCAAATGTAGAAATTAAAGATGTTGTTGCAGCACCAATTGCAGCAAGTTTGGTTTCATTAACTAAAACTCAGAAAATTGCTGGGTGTGTGTTGCTAAACATTGGAGCTGAGACAAGCTCAATAATAGTATATGAAAATAATATTCCAGTTTCTATGGAAGTTTTTGCCGTTGGCTCAAATGATATAACAAATGACATTGCTCTTGGCCTTAAGGTTTCTATTGAGGATGCTGATTTAATAAAAATGTCAGTCTCGGGAAATATAGGTGTTGCTAATTCCTCCAGCAACGCCTCCCTTCCTGCATTCTCAAGAAAGAAGCTTGATGAAATAGTTATAGCGAGACTTTCTGACATATTTGATTTAATAGAAAGTCATCTTAAAAAGATTGATAGAAATGGTCTATTACCAGCAGGTATAATTCTTACAGGTGGCGGTTCCGGACTGCAAAACATTGAAGAATTAGCACGGGAGGCACTTAGACTTCCATCAAAGAGACATAGTCTAAAACTTGAGGGTAATCTTAAGGGTATTGCTAGAGAATTTGAATGGGCTGTGGCCTATGGCCTTACAATACTTGCCTTTTCTTCTCCTGATGACAAATCTGGTGGAATGGGTTTTGGTAATCTAAACGCATCAAATATTGTAAAGAAAGTTGGAAATAAAATATCCTCTTTGTTTAAGCAGTTTTTGCCGTAGACTCTTAAATAAGCCTTATTTCAAACCTAACCCCCTAAAAGTCAAGATTGCCTTGATTTTGCGTAAGTGGTAATATATAGCCCAAGTAAACAAGTTAACCATAATCCCAATAACAGAAATATTATGCCACAGGTAAAAACAGACGTAGAGACATTTGCAAGAATAAAGGTAGTCGGTGTTGGTGGTTCAGGAAAAAATGCAATTAACCACATGATTAACAATAAAGTTAAGGGTGTTGATTTTCTTGCTATAAATACTGATGCCCAAGACCTTCATCACTCACTAGCAAAGCGTAAAATTCACATTGGGAAGAACCTTACAAAAGGACTAGGTGCTGGAATGAATCCAGAAGTTGGACGACAAGCAGCTGAGGAGACAAAAGAAGAAATTCAAGAAGCTCTTAAAAATTCTGACATGGTTTTTGTTGCAGGAGGACTTGGCGGAGGAACTGGCTCAGGTGCTTCTCCAATCGTCGCAAAGATTTCAAAAGAAATGGGTGCACTTACTGTTGGTGTAGTTACAAAACCATTTTCATTTGAAGGACAACAACGTATGCGTCTTGCAGAACATGCACTTGAAGAATTGAGTAAAGCAGTTGATGCACTTGTAGTTATTCCTAATGATAAGCTTCTAGCTGCAGTTTCAAAGGACACAACAGCAAAGAATGCTTTTGCAATGTGTGATGAAGTTCTAAAGCAAGCCGTTGAAGGTATATCTGAACTTATTACAACTCCTGGAACTGTTGGTAACATTGACTTCGCTGATATCAGGGCTGTTCTTGAGAACGCAGGCCCGGCACTTATGGGTATTGGATCAGCGTCAGGTGAGAAGCGTGCTGAGGAAGCAGCAAGAGCAGCTATTAGCTCTCCTCTTCTTGACGTTTCAATTCATGGTGCAAAAGGAGTTCTATTTTCTATCGCAGGAAATGATGATCTTACTATGTGGGAAATTCAAGAAGCAGCAAAGCTTATTACAGACTCAGTGGATCCAGACGCAAAAATTATTTTTGGTACTGTAAAGGACGAGAGACTAAAGAAAAATGAATTAAGAATTACTGTTATTGCAGCAAACTTTCCAGATAACAGCACAATCAGAAAAACTATTTTTGATAGCATGTCATCAAGACAAGAAGCTTCACCATCTGCATTTGTAGCAAACAGCAACGTTCAAAAACCCGTATCTCAAAATGTTGAGGTTAGTGCATCAACTCAAAATGTTGAGGTTTCTGTTCAAACAAAACATGAAGAACCAAAAGGAAAGATTCATAACTCAATTCACAATCCATCAACAGCAAATGCGAATAGCACTCCTGCTGTAAAAGAAAACGTTAAAGAAGAGGATCCTAACGCTCCACTTCAAGGTGTTCAAGATGACGACGATGAATGGAATTCAATTCCTGCATTTCTAAGAAGAGCGAAGAAATAATTCATAGATACAATACAAACATAAAATGACACCTGCGAAGGTGTCATTTTTAATATAAAAAATTGGCCTCCCGCGCGAACGCGGGAGGCCTTTTGGGTTTGGTTTTTTTGCAGCACACAAGATTGGGTTCTACTTGCTTGCTTGCGGATAGCATCTGGAAGGTCTGAGCTATCTTATTCCGTTCATCTTAATCTCCAATACTAGGAGTCCCTCGATGTGAGTGCGTTCAGTAGGTCACCCTTTTGAAATCACCATCACGGATTCAAATAGCAATATACACTGTGTATTGTACTTTGTCAAGCGATATCAAAAATAATACTTGTTATAATACAACCCTATGAAAACATATGATCTTTTAATTATTGGCGGTGGGCCAGCTGGAGTTGCGGCGGGCGTTTATGCTTCTCGTAAAAAATTACAAACCCTACTTGTTACAGAGGACTTTGGCGGACAAAGTATTGTATCTGAAGGTATAGAAAATTGGATTGGAACTGTTAAAATTTCAGGAGCAGATCTTGCAAAGTCACTTGAAAACCATCTTAAGGCGTATGCGGGAGACATCGTAGAAATAATGACAGGCAGCAGGGTTATTTCAATAAAAAAACATTCTGACTACACAGAACAGAATCCCCTTTTTGTTTCAACAATAGGCAGTACAATTGGTGGAGAAAATATTGAGGCTATTTCTAAATCTATTCTAATTGCAACAGGTAGTGCACATAGAAAACTTCCAGCAAAAGGCGCAGATACTTTTGAGCATAAAGGTCTAACATATTGTGCCACTTGTGATGGTCCCCTATTTTCTGATACAGATGTTGCTGTAGTTGGCGGAGGAAACGCAGCGCTTGAAGCTGTTGCTCAACTTTCTGCATATTGTAAAAGTGTAACTTTAATAAATAGAAGTAAAACATTTAGAGCTGATCCAATTACCGTAGAGAAAGTTCTTGCAAGACCAAATGTGAGTGTATTAACACCTGCTGAAGTTTTAGAAGTTAAAGGTGAGAAATTTGTAAATGGTTTAACATACAAAAATATAGAAACAGGTGAAGAAAAAGAGCTGTCTGTTAATGGTATTTTTGTTGAGATTGGAATGCTACCAGCCACTGGTTTTGCAAAGGACATTGTGGAGCTAAATGAATACAATAAGGTTATCGTTAATCCAATCACTCAAAGGACCAAAACTACCGGTATTTGGGCTTCTGGTGACTGTACAGACGGTTTATATCATCAAAACAATATTGCAGTTGGTGATGCAGTTAAGGCACTGGAGGACATCTACATCAGCTTAAGCAAGAGATAATCACCTAATCTTTATTGGTCAAAAAACAGCATGAATTACTCATGCTGTTTTTAAATGTGGGCGATACAGGGCTCGAACCTGTGGCCTCAGACACGTCAAGTCTGCGCTCTAGCCAACTGAGCTAATCGCCCATTATTGTTTTTCTACCTTTGCCAAATCTACCTTTATACAATATCATATAACATATGAATCAATCAAACGAAGCAATAATGTCAATCGCAAATGAAGTGCACCCTATGAAATTTACAACCGGGGAAATATGTAAAACATCTGAAGGTAATGAATATAAAATTAAGAGTGTTGCACGTGACTCTGCTAACCCTAGTGAATTTTTTGTTGTATATGAGCAACTTCATACGACTGAAGAGAATAATAGAAAACAAAGCTTGGTAAAAAATCTATCAAGTTTCAAAAGCCTAGAAGATTTTGACAAGATTGATACTGAACCAACAAATCAAGCATCGCAAGCAGAGAGCTCAATGAATGCAAATGTCGAGAACTCAGAAAATAATAATGCAATTTCTATTGGACAAAGATACGTCCATTTTAAATCAGGAGATGTTTATATTATTAAAGATGTCGCAAAAAATCCTTCTAACAAAACAGAGGAATTTGTAATATATGAGGGACAATATAATTCCCCTGAGTTTGGAGACCATCCAGTTTGGCTAAGAAAACTTGAAGATTTTACTGGTCTAAAAACCTTCAATGGTGATGAAAAAGACGAAGAAGGAAATATCAAGAAACCTGTAAAAAGATTTACATTAATAAATGAACCGGAAATAGAACACAAAGATGATAAGAAGGCAGCCCTAGATATGATTGGTTTTCTTTGGCAGCAGATGGGTATTATGGGCGCAAATGATAGAGAGAACCCAATAGTAAATGAGACCATAAGAAGATTAAGAGCAAATGAAATCGAACCAAAAGAAGCTGTTGGAATAGTTCAGGAACTTTTAGATAACAAGCAAAACTACCATTAATTAATTTAGTATAAAAATGAACGAAGCTCATGAAGAAAAGAAAGTTGGTGAAGAAATGTATAAAGCATTAACAAAGAAAATTGATACTCTGACAGAGAACATTGATCTACTAATTGAGTTGATGGATATAGACGAAAAGAACGAAGGAGAAAATATGTTTGACCCAAACGAAACAGCTGAAATGTTCGATAGACCAGACATTACATTACGCCAATATTTTGAAGCTGAAGGGAAAAATCTTGATGCTGGTATTGAGTTATTCAAAGGTAATCCTAAGGAAGAAGAAATTTTAGAAAAGTACGATGATTTGATGGTTAGTATTTGTAGAGTTTTTAAACCTGAAAAATTTATAAGCTACTCTATTGTCCTTATAAATAACTTACTTAATAGACTAAATAAATTAAGTGACTCATCTAAAGACGAGGAAAGAGCTGAACTTTATCTAGAAAATCTTACCGATATTATACTGGATTTTAATTCATATATGGAGAAAAATGGAATGGAGATTCAGGTGGATGCAAGGAAGAAAATAAATGACCTGAACAAAAGTTTAAAATTCTTTTCTCTTCCATTAATTCAAATATAGGTCTTTTTTGAGAAACAAATTTGCTTTGAAATTTACCATTAATGTTGTATAGTTGTAATTGGAAAAAATACACGTAATAGTTCTAATACAACCTTAACTCAAACAAACAGAAGTACTCACAATGGAAATACTAGAAATACCACTAAACCTGGAAAATATTGTTATAAACATCATCAAAGAAGACGGAAGAATCTATTTCATAACCACCTGGAGCGCCGAAGGGCATGGAGATTTTTATGAAAAGGATTTATTTCACACAACAGATGATGTAATCTTTGGCCGAGGCAAAGGTGGAGATCGTTACAACATACGCATAGATCTATCAAAAGATCATGACAATGTTCAATTTTTGGATGGACCGATTTTCCACAGCGGAGGACTCAGAGCAACCATATTAATTGATTCGAGGATCATTCGGAGTTTCGTAGGTTGAGGCCTATCGACAAAACGGGGAGGGTGTCCAAAAGACACTCTCCCCTGTTTCATTTCTGGTGGAATAAAGAAGATTCACCTAAAAATCATCTGAACTCATTTGCGAATAATTGCGGAGAGAGAGGGATTTGAACCCTCGATAGGGTTTCCCCTATGCCGTTTTTCGAGAACGGTGCCTTCAACCACTCAGCCATCTCTCCAATGTAACTAACTCTGCAAGCATATCATCAATGGTATGAATGTTGCAATTTTACTCCCTAAAATACTAGATTTTAAGTAAATTTTTGATTTTTCCTGAAAATATGTTATATTCTCTTCATTGCTTTGAGGTTCAAATGAAGGCAAAGAAACATAGAATCACACATTATTGGCCCTATCGTCTATCGGTTAGGACGAAAGCTTTTCAAGCTTTAAAGCCGGGTTCGACTCCCGGTAGGGTCACAGAATTTACCGAACGAAGTGAGCATAAATTCGTGATGCAGCGGTACTTTATATTTTTGAGCTTTGCGAATAAAATATTCTAGTACCGGCTGTTCACAATTTTTAAGGAGTGCGACGACTATAAAAATGTGATGCCGATGCACTTGGTTTGTTGGAGCGTAGCGAACAAAAACCTTAGTGCAGGCGGCGCAACAATTTTAACGAGCTAATTTTATTGAAGTGCAGCAAACAAAAAACTCATGCAATAATTTGCATGAGTTTTTTGTTTTATTTTTTAGCTATTTATATAACTGGATTAACCACAATACTCGTTACCTTACCGTGCATGTAACTAGAATCGTTTATCTTATATTCGTAAAAATTAGGAACAACAGTTTGAGGTGTAGAATTTGTATTTCTAAAAATCACCTCCGCTGTAGATGGTGTCATTGGGAAATCCCGCCAAACATTACACAAATCCTTACCACTAGTGCCAAAAGAAGACGTGACTCCAGATGGACAATACATAAGCATTTTTGAAAATATTCCAACCTCGTCATTAATAGCAAAACTTAAAGTAACCTTATCACCTGAATTAACAATAGCCTTATCTGACTTTACGGAAAGCAATCCAAAATCTCCTATTGAAGTACCAGATGAAATCGTGAAATAACCATTACTATCATCAGAAATATTTCCTCCATTTAAATCTAGAACTCTTATAGCGTAGTCTTTGCCATCAGGTAAAGAAGTTGGCACTTTCCAGTCAAAGTATCCTTCATTAGCATTTACACGTAATGCAATTGATGCCTCATAGGAATTGTAATCTGGATTTGGATTATGATACGTGTCATTTCCCTTCCTTAGTTTTATATATACACTATCAATACCCGGTGCATTCCATTTTATTCTGACAACAGAACCTTGCTTTATCACCTCTCCACCATTTGGTGAAATTACATTTATAAACGATGTAGTTGGAGTATTTGCTACAGGAGGTGGCGCAATTTTAAAATAACTGTCACTGTAATCAATGTACGATGCTATACTCGAATTTCCTTGAACTGAAGGGGTGTATGCCAACAAAATTCTATAAGCTCCAGATAAATTTGTAGGTATTTGCCAATAGTAGCCTGAGGTTGATTTTCCAAGATAAACAGCTGAAGATGGAATAGTTTTTTGACTTCCAATTATACTTTTTTGATAGTTTTCTTCGGTAATATAATAAATAGAAAGTCCTTCATTTTTAGCAGGCAATAAAGACCAGGTAATTGGAATTGCACTACCTGAAACTAACTTTTCGCCACCATTTGGAGAAAGTAACGATATAGTAGTACTAGTTACAGGTGGTGTAACGGGGGTTTGTGTTGGCGTGCGATTAACTATAGGTGTTGTCGATGTTGGAATTTTTGGAGCTACCGGAAAAACCACATCGCTGCTTGTAGAACATGACTGATCTTTAATTTTTTGTCTTGTTATTGGACCGACGTATCCTGTTGGGCTAATATTATTTTCTTTTTGAAATTTCTTAACAGCAGCTGTGGTCATAATACCAAAAAAACCAACTGGGTTTGATTTAAGATATCCCCCAGCTTGCAGGAAATCCTGCAAAACAGACACTTCAGCATTAGTATTTGCATCCGTTGCTCTATATCTCAAATTATTAAAAATAGACACGCACAATGAATCTCCTTGTGGATCAACATCCGCCTGTTGAGCAAATCCTACTAGTGGAATTACAATCAACAATAAGAGTGACAGAAATATTTTTTTATTCATTTATATTAAATTATAGTAAGTAGAAATATTATATCACATATTGCATATCACATATCTTATCAACCTTCGAGAAGTTGGTAGTTATTTTATTATTGTTATCATAGTCAGTTATTAGTAATTGACTATGATAACAATATCAACTCGCACCACCCCCACCTCCTCCACCCCCACCACCTGACCCTCCACCGCCTGAGGCACCAGATGAAGCAAAAGCTGAAGATAAGCTAGAACTAAATGATGTTGAGAATGCAGACGCAGAAAAATTACCAACCCCCGCCGTACCAGAAGCCATACTCCCAACGTATACACCATGACTTGCACTTCCATACCAAGAAGGCTCACCTTTAACAATTGAATCAAAATTTTTCGCCCACTGTTTTTCTACCTTAAAAATAATTGCGTAAGGCAGATATTTTTCAAATATTTCTGGTGTAAGATTTTGCATTCTATATTTCTCAGCTGTTTCTAAATATAATTTAAAACCTAGCCATTCTTCCCTTAAAACTATCCCTTCCTTTGAAAGCCTTGGGTTATATTTAATAAAAAATCTTATTGTAGCCAACGCCCAAAGAATAACGGCCGTTAACACCAAATAAGGAGTAGAAGCTTCGTCTTGAAAATTAGCTACAATTACAAAAACAACGGTGGCACAAATAAATGGTAATACATATATAAAATTAAACCTAGACTGCTCCTTTATTGAAACATCGTATTCAGCCGTTTCATCAATACTAAGTTCCTCTAAAAGACTTTTTGATAGCTCAACCATATCTCGGTGCATCAATACCTTTTCAGAATTTGAAGCAGCCTTCATTTCCGATGTAGAAAAACTCTCTCTTCCTGCAAAAAGAACTCGTAGAAAGCCTTTTTCATAATCATGTAATATTTCATCTGACTCAAAGTTTTTTAATTTTAAGACCTTGTAATCTTTATCTTTTTTAAAAAGAGTACTTACAACAATAATAATAAAAATAACCGCGACAAACACACCACCAGAAAATGACTTAGCATCAGCAATAAATATCAATGCCATAAATAAAATCAAAAGAGATGAAAATATTAATTTAATAATCTTTCCTGAATAAGATACAGTTTCTTCCTCAATCTTTACATACCCCCTAACAGCTAGATCAACAATTGTTGCAGACCAAGCACGAGGGGTATTTCTCTCTGTAACAATTAACTCTGCCATTGCGGGAGGTAGACTGTGTGGAGGTTCATATTCCGCGATTATTGTTCCCCTACCTTTCTTTAATTTTTCCTTAAATAGCCAATATATAAATAGTCCAATTATTGTAAGAAGTACGATTAAGCCCGATGCAAGATAAGACCAATTTGCAGAAAACCAATATTTCCAAAAACTAGACTCATCAATTAGTCCCTTTGGCCAACCAAGTGCAATTGTAAAATTTTCTTTAGATGAAAAAGGTCCAGCGGTGAAATACTCGAACATATGATCAGAGTCACGATACAACTTACGGGGATTATTTGCAGAACTATTTGTATAAGCAGCCGTTGTAAAGTCAGTCGATACAAAACTATTCGGAGGTAAATTAACATAAACAGTAGATGATGCAATTGGAACATCATAATTTGTAAATACATTCCAGTATACCTCGTCATGATCATTGTAAAATCCCAAGCCCCCATAAACCTTGTAATTTAAAATCCAAAGATAGTCTGTATCAGCAAGATTATAATACCATTCTATAATCATCTCTCCATCTTTTTTATAATATGTATATTTTCCCCAACTTGATGGGTCTGTCTTATCTAATATTGACGATGAATAAATAAGTGCCTGACCTGTTTGTCCATCGATTACACTAATATCTTTTATATCACTTAACTTATCAAGTGGGATATCTCTGTAACCTTTATTAAAATTACCCTTATATGAGTAAAGTTGTTTTTCCTCTACTGTAAATGTTGCATCCTTTTGAACCGATATGTTTACATCAAAATTTTTATAAAAATAGACCTTATTTTCCTGGGCCTTAACGGAGTGTGACGATAATAAAAATAGAAACAGGAAAACAAAATATAATGTTTTTTTCATTACTAATTATTTTAACACAAAAGACAATAATATATTAAACTATGACTATTTTCTTTGGCTTCTTTACAGCTCTATTTCCAGCCTTTTTAGTCTTAGCCTCTAGTCTTGCTGCTTGTGGTCTTCCATTACAACCTCTGCTTCCTCCTCTTCCATTACTCATATATTTATTTAATTAGCTTAATAATTATTTCTGATTAATTTACATTACTATTATACTCTTTTTTTATACTTGTAAATAGTGATAAAACTTTTCGTAAACTTGGTTTATTAAAACTCGGCCTATTAATTGCCAACACTATACTAATCTAGCAAAATATAGTTAAATAGGAACATGAGAATACTATCAGTTGAAACAAGTTGTGACGAAACCGCAATATCTATAATTGAGGCTAGTTTTGGTACCAACGCCGTAGATGTGACTGACAAATCTGATACAATAAACAACACGCTCGGTGCAATAAATCAGGCCTCAAATAAAAAGCTAATTTTTAAAGTACTTGGAAATGCATTATATTCACAAGCTGAAACTCATGCAGATTTTGGTGGAGTCTTTCCTACTCTTGCAAAGCGTGAGCACATAAAAAATTTCACACCTATTTTAATTTCTGCACTTCTTGATGCTGGAATGCTTATTGAAAAAACTCCTAGTGTAGTTGAGGTTAATAATATAACTGACTCATTATCATTCCTAGGTGAAAGAGAACAAATAATGCACGATGATCTTCTAGACTTCTTTGCAAAATATGAAGCTCCAGAAATAGATGCTATTGCGGTGACAGTAGGCCCTGGTCTTGAGCCAGCACTATGGGTTGGAATAAGTGGCGCAAAAGCCCTGGCGTATATTTGGCAACTTCCAATTATTCCAGTAAATCACATGGAGGGGCATATTACATCTGTTCTTTTGGATTCAAATGCAAATACATCTGACAAAGAAGATGTGATTGCAAAAGATATACTATTCCCCGCTGTCGCCCTTCTTATCTCAGGAGGTCACACAGAGCTAGTACAGGTTAACGGTTGGGGTGATTACAAACTACTAGGACAAACTAGAGATGATGCAGTTGGTGAAGCTTTTGATAAGGTTGCAAGAATTATTGGATTAAAATATCCCGGTGGGCCAAAAATTTCAGCTCTTGCAAAGAAATTTAGAGATGGAGAGTTTCCATTGCAAAACAATCCTACTGGCATTGCATCTATAGGTATTGCTTGGAACTTACCTCGTCCAATGATTACAAAAAAAGATTGCGATTTTTCTTTCTCTGGTTTAAAGACTTCTGTTCTATACGCTGTTCGTGATAATACAAAAAACAAAGTTGCTGGTGAGCTGGAAGAATTAACAGAATCAGACAAAGCATCGCTTTGTGCAGAATTTGAACAAGCTGTAACTGACGTTTTAATTTCTAAAACAAAACGAGCGCTAGAGATAAGCTCAGCTAAGACATTAATTATTGGTGGCGGAGTTTCTGCAAACACATACATCAAAGAATCTTTTGTAAAAATGATTGCTGATGAATTTACATACGCCAATCCAGAGCAAAATGTCACATTACTTGTTCCTGAAAAAAATCTCTCAACCGACAATTCACTAATGATTGGTATTGCTGGATTTTTACAATATTCAAATGGTCATTTTATTTCAAAATTAAATAAGAGCGATCTAGCTTGGAATCAAACAGAATATCCGGGGCTTAGGGCTAATGGGAATTTGGGACTTTAGATATCTAAATAAAAGAAAAAGCGCCGTCCGAAGACGACGCTAATTTAGTACAAGGAATTGAACCTTGATAACGGTAACTATACCGAGTAGAGAATACTACTATTTTTTCACTGACTTACGGGGATTGTTAGCGTGTCGTTCAGAACGACCGTTACAGTCAGGACAGACGCCCGACAGAACAAATTTCTTCCCAGTTGCAGCTCGGCAGATTTTGCAAAGAACCGCCAACTCATTCATCAGCAATGCGGAATCGTCCATTTGATTATTTCCACTCCAACCAGACTCGGAATATTTTGAAAATGGTCGGTAGGGATAAATCTCACGTGCTTGTTCAGAGGTCATCGGCTTTGTTGCAACCAACACCTCCCTTTCGTCAACGATTTGCTTTTCAAAAAACGCTAGAATTTCTTCTGGGCTCATTTAATTATTTTTTCTTTGTTTGGGATTTGATTGAATCAATACGGACCAAAGAGACGAAAAATTGTCTCTTGATCTAAAAGCTTAATAGGTTTTTGTGGAGCAACTGTTGTAAGCCTGTTTCCACACTGCCTACAAAAATCGTCCTCTTTTGCACGTATCACTCCCGTTTCAAGCTCCTCAGAAAGTATTAGATCGCATGAAGCCCCACAAACCGGGCAAGAGCCAAGATAGCTTATCGCCAGCTTGGTAATTCTCTGCCCCGGTAGAAAACAGCACTGCTCGAATAAAGCATAGGCATGTTTCATATCTGTGTTAACAACAGCCCTTTGACCAACTACAATATCCATAAAATACTTCTATCAATTAAGTTCTAAAATGATCTGGTCATAATGGAACATCGGGTTCCACTTCCACCAAAGACAATACAATATTAATCATAGTACGTCAATTATTTTTGGGTAGATTTTAAGCCTATTAAATACCAACTTTATACCTTTATAATCCCCTACTTTGTGATAATATAAATATATAAATAATAAAAATATGAGCCAAGATACAAACATCGCATCAAACACAGATGCAAATACTGAAAATAATAAGAAAACGGACACATCAGAGCAAAAAACTCATTATGCCCCAAATATCCCAGCTCAACTTCTAAAGCCTTATGATCCAACTGAGGTGGAACCTCGAGTTCAAAAAGAAGAACGTGAAAGTGGATTTTACAATCCAGATGTTTGTATTAAAGAAGGAATCACTAAAGCTGATGCTCCTGTTTATAGTATTATTCTCCCTCCTCCAAACGTAACTGGAACACTTCATATGGGACACGCTCTTGGGTTCACTACGCAAGACATCGTAATTAGATACAAACGAATGAAAGGAAATAGAGTACTTTGGATTCCTGGAACGGACCATGCCTCAATTGCAACACAATCAATGGTTGAGAAAAATATTCAAAAGGCGGAAGGTTTGAATAGACATGATTTAGGTAGAGAGGAGTTACTTAAGCGAGTTGATACTTTTGCAAAGCAAAGTCACGATACAATTGTTTCTCAACTTCAGACAATTGGGGCTTCTGTTGATTGGTCAAGAGAAGCCTTCACATTAGATGAGGAAAGAAACTTTGCAGTTAGAACTGTTTTCAAAAAAATGTATGACGATGGTCTAATTTTCAAAAAAAATAGAGTTATTAACTGGGACCCAAAAGGTCAAACAACAATTTCAGATGATGAAATAGTTTATGAAGACAGAAAGGCAAAGTTTTATACTTTCAAATATAGTAAAGACTTCCCTATCGCTATTTCAACAACTCGTCCTGAAACAAAACTGGGAGATGTTGCTGTTGCAGTAAACCCGGAGGACCCTCGTTATAAGGAGTTTGTTGGAAAAGAATATTCAATGGATTTTTGTGGTGCTCCAATTAAAATAAAAATTGTTGCAGACCATGAGGCTGAAATGGATTTTGGAACAGGTGCTGTTGGTATTACCCCAGCACACAGCATGACTGACTATCAAATTGCAATGCGTCATGGTTTACCTATGGTTCAGGTTATTGATGAAAAAGCTCGCATGATGATTGGTTCTCCTGAGATTGTTGGTAAAAAAGTTGCTGAAGCGCGAGAGCTTGTTGTTGCTTGGCTTAAAGAAAATGATTTACTTATTGATGAAACTGAAATTGATCAAAGAGTATCTACTGCCGAGCGTACTGGTGGAATTATTGAGCCACTTCCTAAGCTTCAATGGTTTGTTGCTGTTAATAAAAAATTCAAACTCCCCCATTCTGATATTGATGGAATAGAATCTGGATCAGAAACTACATTAAAGGAAATTATGCAAAAGGCAGTTCTGGGTGGCCAAATTGAGATGATGCCTGAGCACTTCCTTAAAACATATTTTAATTGGATAGATAATTTGAACGATTGGTGTATTTCTCGCCAAATCTGGTACGGACACAGAATTCCCGTTTGGTATAAGAAAGGTTCTAATATAAATCAGGAGGCAGATTCTGAGGCATCTAAATCTGATATTTATTGCGGACTAGAAGCTCCAACTGGCGATGACGCAGATCAATGGATTCAAGATGAAGACACGCTAGACACATGGTTCTCTTCTGGTCTTTGGAGTTTCTCAACAATGGGATGGCCTGCAAAAGCAAATGATCCACAAAGTGATTTTGCAATATATCATCCAACAAACCTTCTTGTTACTGGACATGACATTATTTTCTTCTGGGTAGCACGTATGATTTTAATGACAGGTTATGTCCTTGGAACAATACCCTTCAGTAAAGTTCTATTCACTGGAATGGTTCGTGATATGAAAGGAAGAAAGTTTTCAAAGACATTAGGTAATGGAATCGATCCAATAGAAATTGCTCAAAAATTTGGAATGGATGCCGGTAGAATGTCACTTGTTTTTGGAACAGCACCAGGAACTGATAGTAAAATCGATGAAAATAAAATTAAGGGATACAAACACTTTGCAAACAAAATTTGGAATGTTACTAGATTTATTTTAACTTCAACCGAAGGAATGCATGATGTTGCAAGTAACGGTGTGGACGAAGATAAGACAAATATATCTTTCACTGAAGCTGATTTAGCGTTAATTGAAAAGAGAAATGAAGTTTTTAAATCGATATCAACAAATATGGACAATTTAAAGATTCACATTGTTGCAGAAGACCTGTATAATTATACATGGAAGGAGTTTGCTGATGTCATTTTAGAAAGTAGTAAAGAAATTTTTGCAAATAACGATGAATCAAATATAGAAGCTGTTGCGATGAAAAAATCTCGCGCAAAATTCTTACTTGAAACACTTGCGATGATTGTAAAGACACTACATCCATTTATGCCTCATGTAACTCAAGAACTTTGGTCACTTCTTCCAAAAGAGCTTAAAACTCGAGAATTGATAATGACCGAAAAATGGCCAACTACTTAATAAACCAATTACAAGGAGCTCCTCTGTTTGCAATAGAGGTTTTTGCCTATGCCTTAGTGGGAGGTGTTTTACCTGCTATGTTTTGGTTATGGTTTTGGATGCATGAAGCAAATGATCACAAAGAACCTAAGGATATTATCTTTTTGTCCTTTGTTGTAGGAATGTGTGGAGTTTTTGTTGTGTATCCGCTTCAAAAAATATCTGTTGGACTTTTTAATTTGAAAGACAGTGACTTACATGCCATTTATATTTGGGCATTAATTGAGGAAGCTGTTAAGTTTGGCGGGGCTTGGTTTATTGCATTACGAAGTAAGACAATTTTTAATCACCCTATTGATAGTTTTATATACTTAATGAGTGTATCACTTGGTTTTGCGGCCATGGAGAATACTTTATTTTTATTAACTCCATTATTTAGAGGAGACCTGGTTGCAAGCATAATGACAGGAGCCGCTCGTTTTATGGGAGCTAGTCTCCTTCATGTTGCAGCATCCGGGGTATTCTCTATTTTTATTGGATATGGTTTTTATAGGGGAAAATTTGGTAAATTCTCACTAGCCTTTCTTGGGCTACTTGTTGCGGGAGTTATACATACTATTTTTAATTACATAATTGTAATAAGCGATGAGCAGAATATGTTTATTGCATTTTCATTTGTTTGGATATCTATTATATTGTTGATTTTGTCACTGGAGAAAGTTAAGCAGATAAAGCAGTTCTAGTCTTTGCCTACTCCTTAAACTATCATTTCGATCAGCCAAGCCCAGGTGTAAATTAATTTATTGACTATACGCTCAAATAGTATAGTCTTCTATTGTTGTTCCTTAACGTACTGATTGAAACCATAAACACCAAACTAGAAACGAACTAAATATGAATGCAACTATTACGGCCTTTAACGCCATTTGTATTGATCTCATGCGTCAATTCCCATACCTTCCTGAAGTTGAACAGAACATGATTATGGAGCGCATTAGCGCTATTTCTATCAACATAGAACCTGTTGCCGGAAGATTTGATCGAGTGAAAGCAAAGAGAATTCGTGAGAATCTTTGCATCCCAATCCAGGGACTGGTGCAACTGTTCGGTGGTAAACCAGAATATCTCGACATTCTCAAGTTTGAAAGCGGAGAGTCAGGGGCAAAGCCTGACATCAACAACCCTGATCATTTGAAGTATATTTACTGGTTGGAACAGAATGGGTTTTAAGTTTCAGCCGAGAAGTTGATTCAGTTAGCGAGAAACGATTTTGTAAGCGCCGTTCCCACAGGGAACGGCGCTCTTTATTTATCTATATTCCAAATTAATGTAGCATTTTTCTTTTATATGATTTATAATTAGAACATAAAAAATTTACACATATGAAAAAAAGATCCTTTTTTGAAAGACTAACAGGCGCGGTAAACATCGATGAAGATGAGCAATTAGAAGAGGCTGAAGATTTTGATTTTACAGCAGCCAGAAACGTAAGACCTTCTATTACAGCAGTTTCTAAAAAGAGTGCACAAATTTATCCAAAGTTTGATGATAAAAATAGTTCATCGTGGGTAGATGATTCATCAGCTGATAGTGAGCTTTCTGTAGATGTGTATCAAACACAAGATGATGTTATTGTGAAAGCTATGATTCCAGGTGTTAGAAAGGAAGATTTGGAAATTAATTTAACTAGAGACTCCATTACACTTAAGGGAATAAGGAAGGAAGAGAAAATTGTTTCCGATGATGATTACTTTCACAGAGAATTATACTGGGGTTCATTCTCAAGAACTATTCAACTTCCTCATGAAATTGATATCGAGCACGCAGAAGCCATAGAGTCACAAGGTATTCTAACTTTAAAACTTCCAAGAGTTGATAAGGACAGACAAATGAAGGTTAGGGTTAAAAGTATTTAACACAAACAGTAAAAGATTGAAGAATGAAATTTGGGGTCAGGCACCACAGTGCCTGACCCCAAATTTTTCATTCTTTTTTTGTTGTTATTTAAATATAAGCATGTTAATCTCTCACCGAGAAAGAACAACAAACAATGACAACTGAAAGTACATTAAAGTCTATGGTGAAGCCATTTACTGCACCTGATGCAGAATGGCAAATTATTGGGTCAGAAGACTGCGGAGACGAATTAGAAAAAGAATTGGGGCTCGATATAAATAAAGCAACAATTACTATCGAGATTATTGAAGGAAAATTTGGCATATGGTTTTTGCTTTGGGAGAGCTGGATTGATATCAATATTCAAAATTCTAGCGGGAAAAAGTTACCCACAACGTACACCTACAGGATAAAGGCTGCAACAAAGAGACCTGTCTTTACTGAACATGGAATGAACTTAGGCAACATCCTGTTTCAGATAGTCTGGGATTCTACTGCAGAAAATTGTCTGAAGATGATAACGGCTGATTTTGCAATCTATGAGCCTCACCTAAGAGATACTAATTTGTCACAATACGTTCTGGAGGCTTTTGAATCCATTATGAAGACAAATTCTGAGGTCAGGTAATTTGTGTATATAAACCCTGATTTTGACGAGTTTCGATGCGGCGCAAGGCTTTGCCTTGCGCCGCATTATCATATCAACCCATTTTAGGCTCTATCTTACAGCCCAACAAGAACACCAAACCAAGCTCGCCTTGCATGCTTGACAAAACAGTGTAATAGTACTATAATATATACAGTTCTTTGATTAGTTTCGTCGGATTCCTGATAGGAAGTATTGTCATTCATCTCTACATTTTTATGGCTTTTGGGCAGATATTACTTAGTTAACAGAGGTTAGCTAGATAATATCTGCTCAACACCAAAACCAGATGAAAAAGATGAACACAATACTCGTCTCCACCACCGTGTGGAATGTCATGAATCCAATCAGCAGGGCATTGGCTGCAAAGCTAATGTTCGCAGCTATCGTAAGTCTTGCTGTGGCATCAGGACTCACCTCCTGCGTCATGGCGCCACCGCAAGGTGGTTATGCTCAACAACAACGCAGACAGCCTGCTCCCCAGCAATATGCTGTGGGTCAATATGTCAGCGCCAGTTGCTTCGGCAACCAACCCAAATCACCGACTCCTGGATCCGTTAGGATCTTATGGTCGGAAGTCTTTGGTCCACGCGGACCAATGGTCAATGATATGGGCGGTAATCGTGCCATGGTTCAAAACGTGCCAGTAGGGTTGGTGATCATGTACGATCGTCAAACTCAGCAGGCATGGAAGGAAAACTGTGGTAACAGGCTGATGCTTGCAGAAGTGCAAGCGCCACAGCAAGAGGAGGTGGTGCAAGAAGCACCACAACGCCGTTCAGGTGGTTGGCAAATTAATGGGTCGCTGATTAACATCGGCTTCACTCCCCCATACCGAGACCCTCGTGGTCTTCAACCTTGGGGTGGAAACTGCTATCAACAGCAGTATCCACAGCATTCCTGGGGTGGCAACTACTATCAGCAACAACGGAGGCAAGTAATTGTCGTCCAGCCATATCCGCAACAATATGGCGGATGCCCTCCATATGGGTATCGCCAACAACGGCACGGGTGGTAACAACCACCCGGGTTCAATCCCCAAAACAACTCAAATCGCCCGGCCCCACTTGGGGACGGGCGATTTTTTCTTGCCTTACATTTGGTGCCGAGAGCCGGATTCGAACCGGCGACCCCTTCCTCTTCAGGGAAATGCTCTACCAACTGAGCTATCTCGGCATAACTATCAAACCTTCAACTTACTATATATTCTTCAACGCCTTAAGGATATCAATTCCTCCATTATTTTCAACCCCTCCCGTCAAAGAATTTACACTACCATATAACTTCATAACACTTTCAAGATATGGTTGAAGAAAATAAAAGGCACCCAAAGTGAACCCTATTATTACTACCCATTTAATTATAGAAATAGCATAAGATAAACGATACGCACGATAAAGATATTTTAGCATTACACTATTATCTTTAGACATGTTCTCAAGCTTCTCTAATCTTTCGCTTATTTCTTTAATTTCTTCTTCAATGTATTCATCCATATTTTGAATTTTAATACTATTACACAGCCAGGTACAACTATATCATAAGACTAGAGACTTTTCCAGCGAGCTACAATTCCACATGGAAGTACTATTGGGTCAAGTTTTGACGATGTATCCATGCCCACAGTAGCACCATCCATCATCTTCTTAAAATCGTTCAAATCTTGCTCAATACACAATTCACCATGTTCAACTTCCCCACCTCTTTTTGCAATAAGATTTCTAAAGTTCTGTGAATACGCAATAGATGAATATCCAGCAGCATAACCGTTAAGAATAACAAACAACGCTTTATCTGAAAGTAATTCAAAAATCAATTCTAGGAATGGTAAAAAATCTCTTTCGATTTTCCAAACCTCACCCTGTGCACCTCGCCCAAAAGCTGGAGGATCTAGGATTATTCCATCATACTTATTTCCTCTTCTAATTTCTTTCTTAATAAATGAAACAGCATCTTCCAAAATCCATCTAACTGGTTTGTCCAATACTCCGGCTAGTTCTGCATTCTCATTTGCCCAAGTTACAGCCCCCTTTGATGAATCAACGTGAGTAACATGAGCTCCTGCCAAAAGACAAGCCACAGTTGCAGCACCAGAATATCCAAAAAGATTTAATATTTTTGGTGGGTTTTCTTTTGTGAATTTTGCCTCAGCACCTGCAGTGTCATTTTCCATTGCTTTATTAATCAATTCCATTGACCACTTCCAGTTTGTAAACTGTTCTGGAAAAATTCCAGTATGCTTAAATGGAGTCAATCTTGCATATATGTTTAATGCAGGAAGGCCATCTCCCATCTCAAACTTAATAGGCCATTTTTCAGGGATAGCTCTTGTCTTAATCCAATTACCAATGTCATTATCATCATCCGTTTGAGCAGAAGATGAAGACGAAGAACCACGCCCACTTGAGCCTCCAAACCCTCCCTTAGCAAACACAGCATCAATGTTAGGCCAAAGGTTGATGTTATCATTATTTATCTTTACAACGGCAGACAGGGCGCTATAAACAGCCTTAGGCCACAGTGCTTGAGGATCTGGTCTTGCAATTAGATATTCTCCATATCTTTCTAATTTGAAGCTATTTCCAGCATCAATCAGTGCGTATTCTTTTTGTGGTTTACATTTAAACATGTTGTTGATAATACTAACCCAAAACCATGCATTTGTATAATCTCCAATGAAACAAAGGTGTATCTGAGGAACTTGCGAACGGCAGTAAGCAGAGCCAATTCTTAGCAGAGAATTGGCGTATCCTCAGATATACCTTTATTGAGTTCTGTGCCACCAGCAGGAATCGGTCTCTACGAGACCAGTACAGGTTTCCCATTTTCTCAAAGCTCGCTTCTCGAAAATACGGGAGAACCTTTTCGATTCCTGCCCGCAAGCCGAAGTATCGGCTTGCTTGTCGTCCCAAAATTCACTTCGTTAATTCTGTGCCACCAGCAGGAATCGAACCCACATCAATCCCTTAGGACGGGACTGTTCTATCCATTGAACTATGGCGGCGGCGTAGAACAGTGAAGGTAGATTTATAATTTATTCAAGCTAAAATCGTATCATCACCATTCCACTACTTTCCTATTCTCCTACTTTATTTACTCTCTATTCCCAACATCTCAACTTCAAAAATCAAAGTTGCATTTGGTGGAATCATGTATCCCCCATTACCATCAGGAATACCTCTTGATCCATAAGCCTTCTCTCCAGGGATAACAAGACGCTTCTTCTCCCCAACCTTCATTCCAACCATTCCTTCATCCCATCCTTTTATAACTTGCCCAATACCAACAACAAACTTAAATGGTGTACCTCTATCAATTGAACTATCAAATTTTGTTCCATTCTCAAGTGTACCAACATAGTTAACTGTTAATGTATCTCCGGCTTTTGAAACTTTTTCTGTATCCATATTTTTTGTAGAATTATTTTTAATATCTGTACTTGGTGCAGTCACCGTAGTGTCTTTAACTGAAACATCTGATGTTGTAGCCAAATTAACCTCTAGATTAGAAGTTATTGGCGTTCCCACCACATCATCTTTATCTGATCTATATTTAACTATGTATACCGCTAATAAAATTATTGCGATTATGATAACTGCGTATAATATTTTTTTCATATTTTACTTTTATTATTTTATAACGATTAAATTTTAATACCAACCTTCTGTGCAATCAATTGCTTATCGAAACCAATCAAAACTGATCCATCAATATCTATAACTGGAACTCCCATCTGGCCAGTCTTCTCAATCATCTCTTTGCGCTTTTCCAAATCAGCTGCAACATTAAATTCTTCAAATGGGATATTGTTTGCTTTTAAAAAATCCTTGGCCATTACACAAAATGTACATGATGGCGTGCTGTAAATCATTATTTTCATAATAGATATTATATACCACTGAGTCTATTTCTTGAAGACCCCAACAACACCATTCCACAGTTTTTTGATAATGCTAGTTTCTACAGGGATTGGTGCTGAAACCTCCTTGTCCACAACCATAATTACACTCTCACCAGGCTTAACTACATCAAATTTGGACCTTATCTCCCTTTCCATCCCTTGATCAGTTTTTAATTCATTAACCTTTTCCGACAAAACATCATACCTTTCCTGAAGTTCAGCTCTTTTAATATCGACCAGTTTTTTCTCTTCCCCACTTTCTCGTTGTTTAATAGACATGCTAATAAGACCCTTTATTACAAGGATAATCATTATCAAAAGTACAAGTAAAGCCCATTTAGAGTATATTTTGTCTTTTCTATCGTTTTCTTGTTGAAATTCTTTCATTTACTGGTATATTATAGACTATATGTTTCTTAATCCAAAACACCAAAAAACAGTAAAGATTATATGGGGTATTATTTGTGTCCTAATCATAATCTCAATGATTCTTCTTTATATACCTGTATTGTCTAGAGGTCTATAATTTGATTATAAGTTATTTCATGAACCAATTCCACACTCTTTGAAAAAGAGGTACTTTTTCTGTATTTTTACTTGTTTGATCCTTTTCTGTTACTGTGTTTATTTTTTTATCAATGGAAGAACCACTAGCATTTATTGCCTTAACATCCAAAGTAAGTGCTCCTGCTTTCAATGTATATTTACTATATATTTTAACATGGGAGGCAGGAAAGGACTATGAATAGTGATGTATAACTATTATCTTAAATCAAGTAATTTTCTGTTGAGAAAATATATTGCTCAAAAAATATTTTCTTGAATGATGCTATGGAATTTAGCTCATAAAAAACCATTACCGACTCCCTGTATGTTTCTTCATCAACAATCCTATATGATAGTGGAGCCAAACCATATGTAAGTAATATAGCATTCCCCATGAGCCTAGAGGTTCTTTTATTGCCGTCTTCAAAAGGTTGTATATAACTTATCCCAATAATCAAGAAAAGCGCCTTACTATAGACATCAGCCATTTTAGATATAGCTTTACATAATTTTTCTGCCGATTCCTCAATTTGAAATTTATTATCCAAGGGTTTATACTTTGAACCCAAAACTCCAACGGGGTTTGACCTTAGGTTGTTTGTAACACCCAGATCCTTTATCAAAATCTTATGTACATCTTCTATTTTTGATACAGAAACCTCCTTAAACATATTTTTATTTTTATATATGAAATCAAAGGCATTTTTATGGTTGATAATCATAACAGCCTCGTCTTTCGTTTTTCCCTTAGCCTCGATACCGTCCTTAAGTAATTTCTCTGTATCCAAAAGTGTATAGGTATTTCCTTCTATTTTGGATGACTTCCAAGAAAGTTCAATAACGAAACGTTCTAATTCTTTTTTATGAATTACTTCAGAAACATTTAGAATTTTTTTATGATATTTTTTACTTGCAGAATCTAGTTCCTTAATTTCCTCCTTAGAAAAAAAACTTTCTGGTAGCGAATCAAACAGTTCAAAATTATAATCGCGAAGACCAACTCTTTTGTCCACCTCAATACTACAATATTTTTCAATATCAATTTCCAAATTTAGGCGTCCAAGAGTTGATATTTGATATTTAACAGACCTACCTTTTCCAGATTTGATTAAAAAACCCTGCACCACCAACTTTGAAAGAAGTCTCTTTACAGAAACGGCTGACGTCACCTCTTTAGTTATTATGTATTCGTATATCTCTGATACTGAAAAAACACCACCTTTGATCAAAAATTCAAGAATTTCGTTTGTCATATTGTTTTATTTGATTTTAATCCATTATTAATTAATCGTATCATTTTAGTAGCTTAATCGTATCATTTTGATACGATTAAGTACAGCTTTTGATACGATTAAATCACCTACAATTAACATTCCATCACAAACTACTCCCCCGTCTTCATCATCTTCAAAAATACATCGTGAGGAATATTTACAACTCCACGGGCCTTCATTTTCTTCTTTCCTTTCTTTTGTTTCTCGCGCAATTTCATCTTTCTAGTAATATCTCCTCCATATAAATAGCCTGTAACATCTTTTGTCATGGCAGATAATGTACGTGAGGCAATAATTCTTCCGTTAATTTTTGCTTGGATTTTTGCAACGAACATTTGCTTAGGTAGCACATTAAAAAGCCTATCTACAGTCTTATTTGCCTCTTCATCAGCTCTTCTTTCAGCAATAACTTTGGTAAATGCCTCAACAGGTTCATTTGCAACCAAAATATCCATTCTAGTAACCTCAGCAGAGCGCATTCCCTCAAATTCATATGAAAGTGAAGCATAGCCCGATGAAACAGATTTTAGTTCATCAAAAAAGTTACGCATAAGCTCACGTAGTGGCATTCTAATTACAAGTTTTGTCCTTCCGTCTCCAAAAGTTTCTGAATCCCCCAATTCTGCCTCATGATCATAAAGCAATTGATAAATTGAACCAACATAAGCTTCTGGGGTAATAATATTTGTTATAACCCAAGGTTCACGTACAGATTTATATTGCCCATGCTCTGGAAATAATGATGGCGAATAAACCATGACAACTTTTTCATTTGCCATAGTAACTTCATAGGTAATGCTAGGTGTTGCGATGATTAGATCTAGCCTAAACTCGCGCTTAAGACGCTCTGTAATAATTTCAAGGTGAAGTAGTCCAAGAAATCCACATCTAAATCCACGTCCTAATGAGCCTGATGATTCTTCTTCAAAGGAAAAAGCGGAATCAGAAAGCTTAAGTCTTCCAAGTGCTTGCTTTAGAACTTCAAAATCATCTGCGTCTTCTGGATAAACTGAAGCCCAAACAACAGGAGCTGGATTCATGTATCCATGAAGTTCAGGAAGTTGTTTTCTAAAAAGTGTAATTGTGTCCCCAACCGATGCGATACCAGGACGTTTTATACCAGTTGTGATATATCCAATTTCACCAGCATTTAATATATCTATTGACTCTTCATCTGGTGTAAAAATTCCAACATCAAGTGCTGTAAATTTTTCATTAGCAATTTTGAAAACTAATTCATCACCCTTCTTAATACTTCCTTCCATTACTCTAATGTAAACAATTACACCCTTATGATTTGAATATTGAAAGTCAAAAACTAATGCGCGACAACTTTGTGAATTCTCTATTTCCTCAACAGGATGTGGAATTTTTTTAACGATTTCCTGCAACAACTCCTCAACACCCTCTCCAGTTTTTCCTGAAGTTCCCAAGATATCTTCCGGCTTACAACCCAACAACTTACACATTTCATCTTTTATCTCAACAGGACGCGCAAGTGGTGAATCAATTTTACTCAAGACTGGAATAATAGTTAAACCAATTTCTCTTGCAAGCCTAAGTGTTGTCAAAGTTTGCGCTTGTACGCCTTGTGTTGCATCTACAAGCAAGATACATCCTTCTACAGCCTTAAGTGCACGAGAAACCTCGTATGAGAAGTCAATGTGACCTGGTGTGTCAATTAGGTTTAATTCGTATTGTTTACCCCCTTTAGATTGTCCATCGCCCACCTCGGCGAGATTTTTATATGCCATTCTAACTGGACGCATCTTAATTGTAATTCCCTTTTCACGCTCAAGTTCCATGCTATCCAGCACCTGATTCATCATCTTACGCTTCTCAATAGTGTTTGTAATTTCAAGCATACGATCAGCCAGCGTGGATTTACCATGATCAATGTGAGCAATAATACTAAAGTTTCTGATATTTGAGAGATTCATTTGTGCTTGTACTATATCGTAAAAGCTGATATTTGACAACGAAATGGGCTTTGATATACTTATATCACTACACCGCAGAAAGGCCTATTAATTTGTCCTTTCTAGTGGAAATCTCTAGCATAGCTAGAGATTTTTGCTTTTAATTACAATAAATTCTATTTGTTTTCTAAGTGTCCCGATTTCAATAAACCTAATAGAAGCTAGGTGAAGTCTGACTTCCTTTGCTGTTCTTGATGTACGAGAAATTATAAACACCTCTTTTCCTTGCTGTTCCATGTACTTATATAAAGGCAAGAAATCCCCATCTCCTGACATCACGATAGCTCTATCAAATAATTTGATGTTCTTCATGACTTCTATTGTTAAATCCACATCGCAGTTTGCCTTACTTTGCGAGAGGCCAGTACCGCCAAAGTGTTTAACTGGTTTCAAGAAAACTTTGTATCCAAAAAACTCAAGTTTGCTATAAAATTTCGCCCTCTGAATAAGCTTTTTAATGAAATTATTTTGCTCGTAAGAAAGTCTTTTATCCTCCTCTAAAATACACCTTAAGTGACGAGTAAATACCTCTAGGTTTACCGTGTCATTTTTAGAATAATCATAAAAATATTCCTCATTTTTCTGAATTCCTATTGTGATGTCAATTCCTCCAAAATATAGTACAGAAATAGCATTGTATTTTTTCTCTAAATACTTCTTCAATAATTCATAGTCGATTTTCCAGCCATATTCTATATCGAATCCGTAGAAGAGGTTTGAGGCATCGATAAATATATAAGTTTTCATCAACACATTTTACTATGCAGGAACCACGATTATGATCAAGAAATCCTAAAGAAAAACATGAGAAAAATACTAGAACTCAATGTTATCCGGTTCAGAAACAATCAATTTATTTTTATTCACCTTTGAGATTACAGCCTCCCAGACTTCATCAAGCTCTCTGGTACCTAGTAGTTTATAAATTAGTATTGTAACCGCAATACCTATTATTCCAGCAAAGAATCCTTGTAGAAATACCCCCATTGAAGTTGTTAAATTGAATACTAATGCAAATATATTCAAACCAATATATGCAAAGAATGCACCTATAACACCAGCGCCCAGCGAGTGAACCAAAACCATTGCAGTACGCTTCGTGAACCCCCTAAAGTCCCTTTCAAATATTATCCAGAGCATTGCAACATTAAAAATCGTTCCGATCGTATAACCAAGTGGGAGCATCATTACAGCTGTTCCTTCAATTCCAGAGACCTTAAATAGTGACTCGAAGAAGAATCTAAAAGTCTCTACGTTTGCAAAAACCTTTAGCAATAAAAATGGGGAAAGTATTGTAACAAAAGAACTAATCAAATTTATAAATAATGGTTTTCTGGTTTTTCCAGCTGCATAATAGGCTCTTATCAAAAGCAATTCTAGAGATTGTCCAAAAAGTGAAAGGGTAAATAGAGCAAGGCATGCTGCCGTAAGCCTAGTATCTTGCCAATTAAATGATCCTGAACCTAAAATAACTCTAACGATTTGTGCACGTAGAACAATAAACAGTGACGTGATTGGAAAAGACCAAAAAATGATATGCCTTGCCGCTGCTACAACGTGGCTCATAAATTCCTCCTTTTGTCCTTTTGCAAAACAAGCAGACAGTGTTGGAAAGGCAGCTAATGTGTAACTTACTCCAACAATTGCAAGTGGCACTGACTGCAAATTAAAAGCAAAACTAAAGATAGTGATTGAACCAACAGCTAAAGTTGATGCAAAAGCTGTAATAAAAACTTGTTCAAGTGTATAAGTTGAAAGTGTTAAGGTTCTTGGAATTGAGATTTTAATAACCTTCCATACTTCTTTATAATCAATCTTTTTTGTAAAAGTTGGCAGAAGCCCATATTTGAAAACAAAAGGAACTTGAATTAGGAAATGTAAAACCCCTCCAATAACAACACCATAAACAACACCTGTAATTCCAAAAAACGGATAAAGAAAAACTATTCCAAAGATGATTGAAAGATTATAAAGAATCGGACTTAGCGCATATAAGAAAAATCTTTTCTTGATTTGTGTAATAACACCAAGCATATTTGAGATACCCAAACAGATTGGTTGTAGCAATAATATTCTAGACATCCAAATAACCTGATTCAATGAATCAGAATCTACAATTCCTGGAAAAACAAATTCCGCAATATACGGCATTGCAATAAATGCAATTATTGCGACAAACACTATCGCTGAGAAAAATACAGTAAATACGGAATCCAAAAATTTCCTTGTATCCTCTTTTTTATTTTCTAATTTTTCACTTAAAAAAGGTATCAAAACAGAAATAGAAACCAGAGATGCAACTGAGGCAAAAATAAAATCTGGAATTCTAAATGATGCATAGTAAAGGTCAAGTGAATGTGTTGCACCAAAATAATTTGCCAAAACCCTATCCCTAAATAATGCCAATACCTGAGACATCAATGTAAAAAAACCAAGAATTGCTGCCGCTTGATGCATTCCTGAAACCTCGCTATGAAATAATTTGAATAATCTTTTAACCATTATTTTTTAGCGTTAACTGTCTTTGTAACACTTGATGTTGTAGTACTTTTTGTTTTTGACTTTGTGCTAGTTGCTACTGAAGGCTTAGGTGAAATAGTTGCTGGTGTAGAACTAGCCTTTGGCGACGAGGATACAGCGGGAGTGGATGTTGATGAAGCAGATTCATCGATCAAAAGTTTTTGATACATCTCCGTAGCTTCGACAAAGTCTGGTTTTATTTTTATGGTTTGTTCTAAAACGATTTTTGCAGAAGTCTTATCTCCTGACAGCACATATAAATTAGCAAGTGAGTATAATGGCAAGGGATGATTTGGAGCAAGATTTACCGCTTGCAGAAAGGCCTGTAATGCCAAATTCCCAGCTTCTTGATCCCCAGTAATCAGAGCGGCTGATTGTAATGTTGAACCAAACTGAACAAGGTTTCTAAAGTCATTAGGATTTGCATTTAATGCAGCCTTTCCAGATGAAATAGCAAGGGCAAGATACGCTGACGTTGATGATGACATATGAATCTGTTGGCCGGCTTGCAGCGCTTGAAGATTTTGATTCTCTGGGTCGGATGAAATATCGTAATTAAGTTTAACTATCGCTAAATTATTTATTGACCTAGCATAAACGTCAGCTGGGTATATGTCATATGCCTTCTGTAATAAATCTAATGCTTTTGGTACCATAGAAATATTTGCATTCTTTGCGTAAATCATCTGCACTGCCTCCGTAGAATATATTTGTGCCCTAGTTCTTTGAACCCATGTAAAAGCAAGACAAAGAATCACTAATGTAAAAGCAATGAATATTATTTTTGCGATTTTCTTTTTAGAGATACCCTTATCCTTATTTTTATTCTCGTTCTTGCTATCGTTCTCGCTATCGCTCATATTATCCCCCGCCCTGTCCCTCTTGAACATTAATCCGTCAAGGGAAACGTCTATCATTTGTAATTTTTTATCAGAGACAAGACTTCCAATTAATAGCCCTGTGAAGATGAAAGTTAAAATAAGAACTGCAGAACTTGGATTCTCTATTTTTATACTTGCCCATAGTAAAAGCGCAGAGAGAATTGTAACCACTCCCATGTAATTTGGAATATCTTTTCCTGCTTTCTTTTCTTTATTACGTCTTCCAACTAGAGAAAGGAATCCAACAATAAACAATGCTCCCAAGCTTATCGCCCAAAGCAAGAAACCTAAAATTCCATTATTTACTATTATTGTCATCAAATATCCAACTCCAGATGGATATTCTGTATTCCATAAATCTAATTTATTTACATAATCAGGCCTGTATTTATTCCAAGCTATACCAAAGCCGTGTGGTCCAACTCCAACTAATGCATTTTTTATAGATGACCTCAGCACAGCCTTTGATACTATGTAAGTATCGCTAATTCCAGGCCTAATATTAACCACGGATTCATCAGGAACTCCCACAAGATGATTAATTTTCTGATTAAGAGCGAGTGGGGAAATCATAACTATTATACCAAGAATAATTAAAATGAGACTTGCAACAGGAAGATTTATGGTTATAAGACCGTCACGCTCAGACCCTACTGCCTTTTCATTTTCAGCAACACCATCTTCCGCCAATTCTTTAGACTTACTTTCCGCCCTACTTCCCGCCTTCTTATTTTTTTTAATAATTTTGTTCTTACAAAATAATCTAGATAGAGCAAACACCAATGCAATAATTCCAACAAATGTCATTGAAGGAAATACGAGCTGTGAACCATTTGTTAATTGATCAATTCCTGATCCAATTAAAATCGATGAAGAGATAAAACTCATTGTTGCAAAAATTGCAAATAGTAACCAGAATGCTTTTCTAAATGCAGCCTTCAGTCCGTCTAAGTACGACATATCCAAAATTATTCCAAGTGAAAGTGCTGACACTCCAGCAATTATTGAAAAGTCTGTCCATGTACCAATTGTATTTACAGATGAATCTGTAAAAATTCCACCAAAATTAAATACAGCAATGAGCAAATCTGATTTAAATAAAACAGCGAGCATTCTTACGATTTGAAACAATGACGCCACACCAAACCCTGCCCAAAACAATGATAGAGCTGTGAAGATACGCTCTTTTGTATTTACAATTGATGCCACCAAAACTACCAAGAGTAGCAACAAAGAAATTACATACCAGGAATCAAGCTCGGTTCCAAGTCCAATTAATCCACCCCTATACGATGTAGATAGGAGCGACGACAAAAAAGTAAAGGCAGAAATTACAATTGCCGGTATCAAAACTTTTTTACTAATTATCTGAATTCTGCCACTGTATAATGATGACAACACGCTTGAAACAGTTGCGGCTGAAACAGATAGAATCAGAAGCCCTATTTTAGCTTGATCTAATGCAAGTGTAGGAGTTGGGAGAAAAAATATTGGAAGCAGGGCGACAAGAACATATATTGAGTATTTTGCGATTGAATCAAATAGTTTGATTTTTTTTAATATGTCCGATGGGGACGAAGATGAAGTTTTCAATTTTTTAGGCATTTTTATTTTTAAAATGAAATAGCAAAGCTACTGCTTGGCGATATTACTTGAATAATATCCTTATCTTACCAAGAATACGCCTAATTTAAAAGCTAGTTTTACCCAGTTTTGCACATTTGAATCCATAACTATTAGAAAATATGAGGTTCCACTTCATTCATTAATGACTAGTATTTATATTAAAAACATGTTATAATACTGGTGTGTCAGACAGGCGCTCGCACTGAAAGTAATTTCACGAGAGAGGAAAGTCCGAACACTCCCCCATCGCAAGATGAGGAGAAGGGTAGCAGGTAACGCCTGCCTAGGGAGATCTACGAGGTGCGAACAGTGACGTCTTGTTTTGAAAGGAATAAGACATCCTAAATGCAAATTTAGGATGAATCTCTTTGGAGACATAGAGAGTGAAACGGCTAAATCCTTACCTGAGTGCAAGTCCGTGCTTATCAAGCAATTGATAAGAGTGACGCAAAGAAATGTATGGTGACATACATTCAAGATAAATGCCTGTCGGGCAACCAAGCAATTGGATGTCGCACAGAATTCGGCTTATAGACACAAACATCATAAGACCCCGCCAAAAGCGGGGTCTTATGCATTTCACAAATGATGAACTTTTATTATTTACCCACCACCCCTCTCGTCATCCCACCAAAGAAACCTGTGTTTGGCAGGCCAACACTTTTCTGAAACCTCACAAGAGCAGCCTTGGTAGCAGGGCCAAAGTATGTAGTCTCCTTTCCTTTGGAACCAACACCAGTCTTTGCAATAGTGAAGCCATTGTTGTTCAAGAACTTCTGTAGTTGTAGTACATCATTGTTTCTCATAC